>CAMYKE010000463.1 GCA_947258895.1 uncultured Pseudomonadales bacterium
CGCCGGCGGATTTTCAACCAGCAACACCAGGTAGGCGGTACGGCGCAACACGGCTTCCACCAGCATCATAATTCGCCGGAAGGTCTCGCCAGGTTCCTTACCGGACATCAACTTGCCGAGCATCAATGGCATAAAGTCATCCAGTCGTTGTTGCGCAACCGGCTGCAGCGCCAGCACCCTGCGACTGGTTTGGAAGTTCACCAACTGCTCCAGAAGCCCGGCTGGATCAAGGACCCCGTGTTTGGTCAGCAAAGCCTCTGCCGCTTCGCTATCCAGTTCGCGACGCCATAACTGCTGCCAGGGATCTTGCACGCCGGTGCTCGAAACGACTTCGTTCTCCTCGGTGCCGGTGATGAGCGCACTAAACTGTTCATGCACGAATTGACGGTGTTCGGCGAGCGCCACCGCGAAATCGTCCCAGCCGGGAAAACCCATCGCCACGGCAAGGCGCAGTCGATCCAGTGCGTCCTGTGGCAGTTTTTGAGTCTGTTCATCCCGGACCGACTGGATGGCATGCTCGGTATCCCGCAGGAACCGATAAGCCACCTCCAGTTTCAGGGCGACCTGCTCGGGCAGCAGGCCCAGTTCCACGATGCTGTTGATGACCACCAGCAACCGCGGCTCCTGCAAGTGCGTGTCGTGACCACCTCGAACCAGCTGGAAGACCTGGACGATAAACTCGATTTCGCGAATTCCGCCCGAACCCAGTTTGATATTTTCCTGCAGCCCGCGGCGCCGCTCCTCGCGACGGATCAGGCCCTTCATCGCCCGCAGCGCCTCGATCGCCCCGTAATCCAGATAGCGTCGATAGACGAACGGTCGCAGCTCCTCCATCAGCTCCGCGCCGGCATCGCTATCGCCCGCCACCACTCGCCCCTTGATCAAAGCATAACGCTCCCAATCCCGGCCCTGGGTTTGGTAATACTCGGACATAGCGGCGAAGTTGAGCACCAGCGCCCCGCTTTGGCCGTAGGGTCGCAGGCGCATATCGACGCGAAACACAAAGCCGTCCGCGGTGCGGGTGTCGAGGGCCTGGATCAGGCGCTGGGCAAGACGCGTAAAAAACTGCTGATTATCCAGGCCCTTATCGGTGGCACCCGGTTCCGGGAAAGCGAAGATCAGGTCAATATCCGAAGACAGGTTTAGCTCCCAGGCACCGAGCTTCCCCATCCCCAGCACCACCAGCTGCTGGGGCGAAGTGGAGCCGGCCGCAGTACCGTACGGGGTACCATACTTTTCGCATGCCTCGCGGTATAACAGGGTAAGGGTCTCATCGATACACGCCTCCGCGAGCAGCGAGAGGTCGCGGGTTGTCTCTTCCAGCGAGGCCAGTTGCAACCGGTCGCGCCAGATGATCCTGACCATTTCGCGGTTGCGCAAACCGCGCAGGGCAGGCAACAGGGCATCCGCACCTGACAAGTCGCGCAGCGCCCGGGAGACCAGACGACGCATGTCCCCATCGCCATAGCTGCGCGCCAGGGCGTCGCTTTCCAGCAAGTCTGCAAACCCGGCTGGCGCGCGCAGGCTTTCAGCAACGACAAACTCGCTCGCCGCCCAAACCTTGGCAAGTTGTGCAAGCAACTCCGGGCGTAACGCCAGCTCCTGCAATCTCTGTGTTACCGAAGCATCTGCAGAATCTACAAACTTGTCCCAGGCGAGCTTGAAAACATCAGCTAGCGGGTCGGGGAAATCAACGGTTGGGGGGGCTGGCTGCGGCATGCTTACCCGGACGCTCTGGGATTATCATTTACGCGCGCCGGAAATTCGGGCTACCGGCCGGCGGCACGCACTCAATAAATAGTAACGCGGCGCGGCTTGCCGGAGCAATCAATTTAGCAGGCGGCCGGGTTACCGCAGTAGCAGATCAACTGGCGAAACGACAGCGGAAGTCCGTTAGCTAGTCGTGAACGACAGGGGTGACCCGCATTACTTCGGCGATGGTGGTATTCCCCGCCGCGACTTTCTGGGCACCACTAAGACGCAGGGTTTGCATCCCTTCCTTGATGGCCTGCTGGCGGATCGCGCCGAGATCCGTTTGCGCGTGAATCAGTGTTTTTATCTCGCTGCTCAGCGGCATGACCTCATAGATTCCGGCACGTCCCTTGTAGCCGGTATCCCGACATTCGAGACAACCGACCGGCTCACAGCTACGTTGCGGGAGTCGTGAACGCCAGGGCCGGGTCAGGGTCGCCCAGGCTTCCTCCTCGACCGGGATGGTTCGTTTGCAATTGGGGCACAGGGTTCGCACCAGCCGCTGCGCCATAATTCCCAGCACCGTCGCTTTGATCAGGTAGGGGGGCACGCCCAGCTCCAGCATCCGCGTCACCGCCGAGGGCGCGTCATTGGTATGCAGGGTCGATAGCACGAGGTGCCCGGTCAGCGCCGCCTGGATAGCCATCTCCGCCGTTTCCAGGTCACGGATCTCGCCGATCATAATAATGTCCGGATCCTGGCGCAGCAGGG
>CAMYKE010000464.1 GCA_947258895.1 uncultured Pseudomonadales bacterium
CACGATCTCGACCTTGTCATCGGGTTTGATAAGGCGGGATTCAAAGGTGCTGCGCGGCACGATCCGCTGATTGACCTCCAGTGCCAGGCGCTTGTTGGCCAGGCCCAGTTCACTGATCAGGCCGCCAGCGGTCAAATTATCCGGCACCTCCCTGGAGGCGCCGTTCAACAGGATATGCATGATAGTCGATCCGGGAATGGTGTTATTACCGGAAGATATTCTACCGTATTTGTGTCGTGAATGATCATACCCCGGTGAAAGAAGGGCTTATGGTGCAATGGAACGAGGACATCGTTTCGGCGGAGATCGCCGGCACGCTGGACGGGTTGCTGTACCAGCGGGTCAGGCGAACCCCCGAGGCACGGGCCTACTGCCACTTTGACACCGCCAGCAAGCAGTGGCGGGATACCTCGTGGCGGGATGTCGGCAATGCCGTGGCGCGCTGGCGTGCGGCGTTCGCGGCCGAGGGTTTGCAGCCCGGTGAGCGGGTGGCGGTGCACCTGCGCAACAGCCGGGAGTGGGTGTACTTCGACCAGGCGGCCCTGGCCTGCGGGCTGGTGGTGGTACCGCTGTATACCGATGACCGTCCTGACAACATCGCGTATATCCTCAAGGATTCCGCAGTCAGGGTATTGCTGGTGCAGGATGCGACCAACTGGCGACGACTGGCGCCGGCACTTGCACAGCATGGCGAGTTGCAGCGGGTATTGATCCTGAACCGTCCGGAGGTCGTAGCGTCCGAAGTGGCGGCTGACGAGCGCATTCAGTTCGTGGCCGACTGGCTGCCGTTTCAGGCCAATGCGCTGGCGCCACGCAAGGGTGATCCGCACGCACTGGCCTCGATTGTTTACACCTCGGGGACGACCGGCCGTCCCAAGGGTGTCATGCTCTCCCACCACAATATGCTGGCAATCGCGCATTCCTCCCTCACCATGATCGATTGCTTCCAGGAGGATCTGTTCCTGTCGTTTCTGCCGCTGTCGCACACGCTGGAACGCACCGCCGGTTACTACCTGCCGATGATGGCCGGCGCAACGGTGGCCTACTCACGCTCCATTTCGCAACTGGCCGAGGACCTGCAGCAGGTGAGGCCCACGGTGCTGATTGCCGTGCCGCGCATATTCGAGCGCGTCTTCGGGCGTATCCAGGGACAGATGGCCAGAAAAACCGCGCTGGCCCGTGCCCTGTTCCGCTATACCACGGAGGTGGGCTGGCACCGTTTCGAACGAGAGCAGAGACGCGCCGGCTGGCGGCCGAAGTTGCTCGCCTGGCCGCTGCTGCGCCGGCTGGTCGCCGGCAAGGTCACGGAAAAACTGGGCGGGCGTCTGCGCCTGGCCGTGAGCGGGGGGGCGGCCCTGGCATTGCCGGTAGCCAGGACATTCATCGGGCTGGGGGTTCCAATACTGCAAGGCTATGGCCTGACGGAGACCAGTCCGGTCATCAGCGTGAACGTACCGGATGACAACAGTCCGGACAGCGTCGGTGTGCCACTGAACGGTGTCGAGGTGCGCATCGGCGAGAATGACGAGTTGCTGGTGAAGACACCGGGCATGATGCAGGGTTACTGGAACAATCATGCAGCCACCGCCGAGGTGATCGATTCGGGAGGCTGGCTGCATACCGGTGATCAGGCGCGCATCGAAAACGGTCATATTTATATAACAGGGCGCATCAAGGACATACTGGTGTTGTCCAACGGCGAAAAGATACCGCCCATGGACATGGAACTGGCCATCTGCCTCGATCCGCTGATCGACCAGGCGCTGATCATCGGTGAAGGCCGGCCCTACCTGGCGGCCATCGTGGTGCTAAACCCGGATGGCTGGCTCGGCCTGGCGCACCATTACGGGCTGGACCCCTATGACGATGCCAGCCTTTCAAATAACAAGCTGCGCAGTCACCTGCAGAAGGCCATCAAGGAACAGCTCAGGGACTTCCCGGGTTACGCGAAGGTGCGGCGGGTGATCCTGGTGCGCGATCCCTGGACCGTGGATAACGGGCTGTTGACCCCGACGCTCAAGGTGAAGCGTGCGCAGGTACTGGAGCATTTCGAGCGGGATATCGAGGCGCTGTATGCCGCCGGGCCGGTGGGCCGCGGCTGAGTTCTCTGCACAGCATGGAGTATGGCAATCACTCCCCCAAGGTCCTTACCAGCTCATATAGGCGAAGCCCTTTTCCTGCAGTTGCATAATGTCATCGACGCCGATCGGCACCACCTTCGCGAATTCGAGCAGGTCCTTTTCTTTCCAGCCGAGCGCGTTCATGGTATTGCCGCAGGCATGGAAGGCCACACCGTAGTCAACCTGTGAGGCCGCGCGCTGCTGCAGGTCAGGCGGGATGGGTCGCCTCGGTTGTTTGCCAAGCAGGTGCAGGCCGGGCCCGAAGGCGGCCACCACGATCTCGACATCATCACCGTATTTGCGCAGCAGTTCGCCGACCGAGAACAGGATATTCCCCAGGTAT
>CAMYKE010000465.1 GCA_947258895.1 uncultured Pseudomonadales bacterium
CAGGGCGATTTCCAGCAATGCCGCCGCACCGCTGCCGTTATCGTTGATGCCCGGTCCCTCGTCAACTGAATCCAGGTGTGCGCCCGCCAACACCACACGGTCGTAATGACCGGGCAGGTCTGCGATGACGTTGCTCGAGGATCGCAACTCGGAAATGGTTTCAACGTCGATTCGCACGATGACACCGGGACTGAGGTTGTCAAGCGACTCACCGATCGCGTAGGAGGTGGCGATGACCGGGATGGTCACCACGGGATTCTGCAGTGTGCCCAGAAAGGCGCTGGTCCGTCCCGGCTGGCCTTCGTTGAAGATGATGACCGCGGATGCGCCGGCTGCCTCGGCGTTGATCGCCTTGAGCTCAAAAGAACACGATCCGCGCTGGATAAGGGCGACGCGGCCCGGGGTGAAGCCGAGGAAATCGGATGCTTCACAACCACTTGTCGATGTTTCTGGCGTAGCCCCGGGTGGGATCGTGATATCGACCCCCTCAACTTCGGCGGTGACATCCCCGCTGCCTGAATAATTCATCGTGGCAAAACCCGCGACATCGAAGTACGGGTAGACAGTCGGATTCGGTACGAGTTGCTCGAACTCCGCTATGGAAAGTTCCTCGAAATAAGGAAAATTGAAGGGTTGCACGGTGACGTCGTAACCGGCGGCTTCCAGTTGGTCTTTCACATAGTCTGCAGAATCGTCGAAGCCGGGCGAATCGGCATAACGTGTTCCGCCGTTGGCGTCCGCGATGGCCTGGAAGGCGGCCTGGTGATCGCGTATGGCCTCCAGTGTTACGTCGTCCCGGAGCGCTGAGGTGTCGACTTTTTTGGCGGCTGATGCGGAAGCGGTGGAAAGAAAAACAACTAGAAAGAACGCAACCACGCGGGTTACAGAGGAGAAAAGAGAATACATGCCCGAACCCTCAAAGGACTAAAAGCAACGGGAGCCGAAATGCTGAGACAATTCAGCTTGAAGACCTCTTTTTCGGCTCCTGGAAAATTCCTGTGTCTTTATTTGAGCATAGTTCACGAATAGAATTATGCAAGCGACTCCAATATTTGGGGTCAGAGTAAAAACCAATATTTGGGGTCAGAGTAAAAACTAGTCTATTGGGTGAGCTTTCTTTTAGCTTTCGGGCCACGCTTGAGATGGTATTGGCGCTGGCCGGTCAGCTGTTCGACTTCTCTTCGAAATCGCTCATTTCCCAGCGCCAGTCCGGTATTCAGGGCAAGACGTATGTCGGTGATGACGTCTTCAATCAATTCATGTTCGAATAGCTGCCGATAGGCTGACATTCTCTTCGTACTGCTTTGCCCCAGCGCCAGGTACTCCGGGTGAGGTTGCCACATCCTGGCAGCTAGTCCGAAGGCATGGGCCTGATAGCTGGACCAGGTGTACTCCGCAGGATCGCTGACCATCCCGGCCCTGACCGGGTTGAGCTCGATGTATCGTTGGCAGGCGAGCAGATACTTCTGGTTCTGGACCACGCATGATTTAAACCGCCCTTCGAACAGGGTGCCAGTTCGCTTGTGCCGATAGTTAAAATAGCGAACGTAATACCTGCCCAGGTATTGCATGCAATGTGAAATGGCATTTGGAGATGTTGGGGTCAGAAGCAGGTGGACATGGTTAGTCATGAATACCCATGCGTGAATAGCGACACCGTACTTCGAGGCGGCCTCGAGCAACCACTTTGCGTAGGCTTTGAAATCGGAATCTGAAGCAAAGCAGATTTGCCGGTTGTTTCCTCTCTGCACGACATGAACAGGCAGCCCGGGTGGGCACTGTCGGGGCTTTCGCGGCATGTGTGGCTCCGTGAGTTTCCTAGACGAAGTTTGCCGCGTGGATTATCAATTTTCTGCCGGCATTCTGGCCCTATTTGCGTAAGTTTTTACTCTGACCCCAATTATTGGTGCGTAAGTTTTTACTCTGACCCCAATTATTGGACCCCAATTATTGCTATTCGAATCCATTCGCAAATATTTTATCCAGCGTCTCGGCAAAATTGGCCACAACCGTACAGTCGGCGGTAATCGCGGCTGTGGTGTAGACGTTGCCGACCAGGGAACCGCCGCAGGTCCCGCCCACCGAATCGATTTGGTAATTGTCGTCCGGGGTCAGCGTGAACTGGGTCGTCTGGCCGTGATCGATCTCCTGCCCGCCCAACGGGCTGATGCTGCCGGCACCGGTGCCTACCGAAGAGGTGACGGTATAGGTGTCGGTGGCAAAGTTGGCGGTCACGTTGATATCGGCCGTCACGTTGGTATCCGTGCGCGTTGCTGTCGGGACCCCGTCGCTCCAGTCGACGAAAAAGTAATTGGTGTCAGGCACCGCGGTCACCGGGCTACCGTCCGTGCCATAGTCCACTGTCTGCGGCGAAGTACCGGAAATCGAGCCCCCGGTATCGGCCGTATAGGTCAGGGTAAAGCTGTCGATGGCGAAGTTGGCTATGA
>CAMYKE010000466.1 GCA_947258895.1 uncultured Pseudomonadales bacterium
CGGCGCGGGCGCGGTTGACGGCCGTGCGGAAGATGATGAGCGACATCAAGAAACTGGCGGTTTACGTACACAAGATGGGCGGTGGCCAGTAAATGGTCCGAGCTTTTTCATGGCATAGCCTGCGCGAAGGCACTGCCCCGGCGCAGTCCGAAACAAGAGGGGGACAATCATGGGGTTCAGTGATCCGGTAGTTTGGGGCTCAATCGCAGGCGTCATCGTTGCCATAGTGATATTCGTGTTCTTGGTTTTCAAGATAAAGGCGCTGATGGCCAAGGACGCGGAGAGCCACAAACAGAAATAAGTCCTGGCATTGTCCGGTAATTAAAGGGGGATTATTTCCCCCTTTTTTTATAGTTTTTCAGATAGATAGAAAACGCTATATTGATATATCGCAATGGGCTGACGGAGATGTTTGGTTAGACTATTAGACCAAACAACGGCAGTTGACCGTTAGGCTTCAACAGGAGACAGTCAGTTGAGCGCTGATCAAAACCTACGACAGGATTCCGCTGTCGATGAGATCTATGCCGAAGCCGTGCATTGGCATCTCAATACCGGCGAGGAGACCATCTACGCTAAGCGCGTTTCTGGGAAATGGCGTAGCATCAAATGGTTAACCTCATTGGTCTGGTTGGTTATGTTCCTGGGGCCATACCTGCGTTGGGGTGACCGACAGGCGATCTTGTTCGACATCCCTAACCGGCAGTTTCACATATTCGGCGTTACGATCCTGCCGCAGGATTTCTGGATGCTGTCGCTGGTACTGCTGTTTTTCGCCATCCTGCTGGCAGTGGCTACCGCCTTAATCGGGCGAGTTTATTGCGGCTTTTTCTGTTTTCAGACCGTATGGACCGACGTCTATACCTGGATCGAGGAGAAGCTGGAGGGAGCTCCGCCGAAACGGCGCAAGCTCGACAACGCACCTCTGAGCTTCGCCAAGGTGCGGATAAAGGCCGCCAAGCATTTTCTGTGGCTGGTAATCGCGGTCTTGACCGGTATCAGCTTCGTCGCCTGGTTTATCGACGTCTTCAAGCTATGGCAGGATCTCTTCACGCTGCAGGCGGGGACCGTGGCGGTTTTCGTGATCCTGCTGTTTACCGCGGGGACCTACGTGCTGGCGGGCTATCTGAGGGAGCAGACCTGTTTCTGGCTCTGTCCGTATGCGCGCATTCAAGGGGTCATGGTCGACAACACATCGGTCATACCCAGCTACGATTTTCATCGGGGCGAGCCTCGCGGTAGAGTCAGGAAAGGTCAGAGCGAAGCCGACCGCAGCACCGGAGACTGCGTAGACTGCAGGCAGTGCATAGCCGTCTGCCCGACGTGGGTCGATATCCGTGAGGGTTCCCAGGAGGGTTGCATCATGTGCGCGCTTTGTATCGATGCCTGTGACATCGTTATGGACAAGGTGAAGCGGCCAAGGGGTTTGATCCGTTACGAGTCGCTGGATGCTCTCAACGGTAAGGAGAATCGTCCCTGGCACACACGTCCCCGCGTCTGGGTGTACAGTGCGATTCTGACCCTGGCCGTCGGCGGTATCGTGTTCGGCCTGACCACCATCAGCGCGGTGGAGCTCAAGGTGCTTCATTCCCGGCAACCCCTGTTTGTATTGCAGAGCGATGGCGCCATCCAGAATAAGTACACCCTTAAGGTGCTCAATAAGCTGTCTTCGGATGTGGATGTCACCATCAGCGCCAGTGGGCCCGAAGATCTGGTGCTGATTGGTGCGGACAAGCCCATCAGTGCCGGTCACAGCAGGGTGACATCGGCAACCATATTCGTTCGAGTGCCGAGAAAGAACCTCGATTCGGAGACGCAGCCCATTCGGTTCCGGATCGAGACCATGCCTGAAAACGGGACGAAGCTATTCAGCGAACGGGAGAACGTGTTCATCGGACCGCGCAGGTCTTAGTGGGAATTCATATGTCAAAAAAGAACTCGGCTCTGCGCAGCCCCTGGGTTATCGGTTGGATCGCCTTGGTGATTACGGTCGTGACGGTCAACGGCGTAATGATCTTTCTGGCGGTGGAGCATAATCCGGGTCTGGTGGTCGAGGACTACTATGAGCGGGGCCAGAACTACGAAAAGCATTTGTTGGAGCGTTTGGAACGAAACCCGGGCTGGTTGATGAAGATCGACATACCGGACCCGGTTCTCAAAGACGAACCGACCTTATTTCGCTTCACGGTCGTGGACAGGGCCGGGGTGCCGGTAACCTCTGAAGCGGTCAGGTTTTTTGCTTATCGGCCGTCTGATGCCAAGCGGGATTTTTCCCTGCCCATGGAACTGGAAGCGCCGGGACGCTACCGCGCAAAAGCAGAGTTTCCGCTGAAAGGCGTATGGGACATCCTGGTCAGTGTTCAGGGCGGGGAGGACGAGTACAATTCCGCGCGGCGGATAAACGTTGCCGAGAGAAATGGAATCTGAAATCGGTAGCGGGTTA
>CAMYKE010000467.1 GCA_947258895.1 uncultured Pseudomonadales bacterium
CACCTGTTAATGCTCGGTATGCTGTGACAGGTCAATATTCCAGGGTAGAAGCTGATCGATGTGTTCTGGTTTTCCTGGTAGCTCATCAAGAAGGCGATGCAGATAATCAAACGGTACCAGCCCATTCGCTTTGGCAGTTTCGACGAGGCTATACAATATCGCGCTCGCCTGCGCGCCATTGGCCGTATTCGAGAAGATCCAATTCTTGCGCCCGATCACGAAGGGTTTGATGGCTCGTTCCGCCCGGTTGTTGTCGATTCGCAAGTTACCGTCTTCAAGATATCGCTCCAGCTTTGTCCACTGACCAAGGCTGTAGGCAATTGCCTTGCCGATCGCCGATTTCGGCGGCACGTGTAATGCCGACTTATCAAGCCAGGCCTTGAACTGATCCAGCAAGGGCTTTGCCTGGGCTTGGCGCTGTGCCTGCTTTTCTGCCGGGCTTTTGTCCTTGATTTGCGTTTCTATCCGATACAACTTGCGGATATGGTTGATGGCCCAGTCGGCTTTGCCCGTCTTGCCCTTTGCTTGCGCTCGTTGCGCCTCGATAAACTTCCTGCGGGCATGGGCAAAACAACCTACCAGCGTCGCCTCGGTCAGGTTGTAACCCGCATAGCCATCGACCTGTAGATAACCCTCATAGCCCTGCAGGTAATCCCTGGCGCAGTGCCCGGCGCGCGTGTTTTGATAATCGTATAACACGATATTCGGTGGATGAATGTGGTCATGATCTGGCGGTGAATCACTGCCGGTACAGTACACCCACATATAACACCGGTTTTTGTCTTCATGAATCACCTTGAGCGGCGTCTCGTCGGCTTGAATGACCGCCTGCTGCAATTGGAGGACTTTCAGGCGTTGATAAACAACACCCAGCAGCTCACTGCACCGGATCATCCAGTCGGCCATGGTCTTGCGGCTTAACTCAATACCATATTGCTTGAACAGCTGCTCCTGACGGTACAACGGTAAGGCGTATTGGTATTTACTGGTGATGATCTGACTGAGCAGTGAAGCGGTGGCGATACTCTTCGGAATCGGGGCTGGCGGCACCGGCGCGATCTTGATTGCTACCTCGGTTCCCTGTTGCTCACACTGCCGACAACTGTACTTCGGACGAATATGTTCAATGACCTTGATACTCGCCGGAATAAATTCCAGTTGCTCGCTTTTGTCTTCACCCATTCGATGCAGTGCGTGACCACAGCAATCACAGGTTTTATCTGCTTCCGGGATATCGTGAACGATGGTGTCTCTTGGCAGGTCTTCTGGAAGCGGTTTGCGCTTGGGTTTGTTGCGCGTATAGCTGATGGATTCCTGTTCGGCTTCATCACCCGCGGCTTCGTCGACCGTCTGTTCACTTTCATTGAACAAGCCAAGTTGATCCTTGCTGGCCTCGCTACTGGTGCCAAACTGACGTTGTTGCGCCAAGCGAAATTGTTCGAGGATTTGCTGGTATTGTTGCGAGAGCTGATCGAGTTGAGCATCTTTCTGCGCCGATAAATCGCGCTCCAACAGCAGCAGCTTTTTTAGTTCGTGAATGTCGTTGGGTAGCTGCTGCGATGCCGTTTTCATGCCCGGTATTCTACCAGAAACAGAAGCGGAATCAGAGAGTTATGTGTATGTATTACCCGGCACAATGCACATAATTCAAGGGCTGATGACCGACCACATCATAACCCGACAACAACGCATCCCATTGCACATCGTTCAACGTCATTACCGCTGTCGAATGCCGGCGTGGCCACTTGAATTTCTCTTTCTCCAGGCGCTTGTACCACAGACAGAAACCCGTTTGATCCCAGTACAAAACCTTGAGCCGGTCCCGATTCTTGTTGCAAAACACAAACAGTGCGGGCGAGAACGGGGATAGCTTCATCTCCTGTTCGACGATGGTTGCCAGGCCATTGATCGATTTACGGAAATCCACCGCATCTCGGTGCAGGTAAATCGCACCGGTATCGACGAACATCTTCATGACAGCGCCTTCAGTAACGCGGCAATCCATGCAGGCTCGGCGCCCGCCGGCAAATGCAACCGGCTATCCCGGTAATGCAACACTGCAGCTGATTGCGCCGGCATCATCCGCCCTGGCTCGGGCTGGACTTTGATAAACTGACCAGCCACCGAATCCGCGGCTTGTTCCTCCAGCAGCTTGCGGTGTCGATAAAAGGTTTTTCGCGACAACCCCCGTTCCGAACAAAACGCAACGCCGTTTAATCCACTGCGTGCCTGCTGTTCGATTAGGTTCCGCCATTCAGCCTTGCTGCGGTGCTTTCGTTTCATCGTGTCTGATCTCCTAAAAAAGAAATCAGTCTACTCAATGAACCGCCAATCAATAGGTGTGGTTGCCCGGACGTTTACGTTATCTTCGCCTCAGCCAATCGATCCAGCAAACGACAGCGGCCTATGGCCGAGAATGTCGTAGCCCGAG
>CAMYKE010000468.1 GCA_947258895.1 uncultured Pseudomonadales bacterium
TTGATATGTTTCCGCATACTACCCATGTCGAAACTCTCGCTGTGTTTGACAGAACAAGGAAGAACTAACAACGCTAATGGTACAGGTTAGAAAGGTAGAGTCTGAGGCAATTGCCGGCAGCATCGATGTTGCTGCCTGGTTGCAGCGCCTGCGCGCCAAACTCGAAACTGAAGAACTCGAGCGGGTGAGCGAGGCGGTTGCGATGGCGCAGGAAGCGGCGCCCAAGCAGCCGAATAAAAACGCCTTCAATCGTCCCGAGCGCAACTGTTTTTTTGCCGGCCTGGAAATGGCGGAGATACTTGCGGATTTCAAACTCGACCAGGACAGCCTGGTAGCCGCGATCCTGTATCGCGCGGTTCGCGAAGGCCGCCTGCAGTTGAGTGCCGTGCGGCAACAATTTGGCGATGCGGTGTGCAAGTTGATCGAAGGCGTGCAGCAGATGGCCGTCATCTCGGCGGTGCGTGCCACACACGACACCGCGGTGCTGGGTGACTCGCGCCGTCAGATTGAAAATATCAGAAAAATGCTGGTTTCGCTGGTCGACGATGTGCGGGTCGCACTCATTAAACTCGCGGAACGCACCTGGGCGATTCGCGCGGTCAAGAATGAATCCGATGAGCGATGCCAGAAGGTTGCCCGGGAGGTGTTCGATATCTATGCGCCCCTCGCGCACCGGCTGGGAATCGGACACCTGAAATGGGAGCTGGAAGACATCTCGTTTCGATACCTGGAACCGGAAAGCTATAAATTGATCGCATCCCTGCTCGCGGAGCGGCGGCTCGATCGCGACGGCTATATCAAGAATGTCATCGAGCTATTGCAGGCCCAGCTCAAGGCGGTTTACATCGATGCAACGATTACCGGACGGGCCAAGCATATCTACAGTATCTGGCGGAAGATGCAGCGCAAGCAAATCACCTTCGACCAGGTTCACGACATCCGTGCCGTGCGTATTCTGGTACCCGAAGCCCGCGATTGCTATGCAGCGCTTGGTGTGGTGCACGCGTTATGGCGTCATATCCCGCGCGAATTCGATGACTACATTGCTACACCGAAAGCGAACGGGTACCAATCGTTGCACACTGCCGTGATTGGCCCCGAGGGCAAGGTGCTTGAAGTGCAAATCCGGACCCCGGAAATGCATGAAGATGCCGAGTATGGTGTCTGTTCGCACTGGCGTTACAAGGGCACCGACAAATCGCAAGTCGAACAAGGCTACGAGGATAAAGTCGAGTGGCTGCGTCAGTTGCTGCAGTGGCACGAGGAGGTCGGTGGACTCGATAGCCTGGTCGAGGAACTGCGAATTGATATCGATCCCGGGCGAATTTACGTGTTTACCCCTGCTGGTCACGTAGTGGACCTGGTAAAGGATGCAACACCGATTGATTTTGCCTATCGGGTGCATACCGAGATCGGGCACCATTGCCGTGGCGCCAAGGTCAACGGGCGCATTGTCACCCTTAATCATAAATTACGCACTGGTGATAATGTGGAAATCCTTACCTCCAAATCAGGATCACCGAGCAGGGACTGGTTGAACCCGTCACTGGGCTATGCGATGGCTTCGCGCACTCGCTCGAAGATACAGCATTGGTTCAAGCTGCAGGACAAGGAAAAGAACGCGCTGGCCGGGCGTGCCATCGTTGATCGTGAATTGCGGCGCCTGGCTTTGGCCAGCGTCGATACCGACGCGCTGGCGCAGAAGGTAAACTACCAGAACGCGGAAGACATGTTTGCCGCGATTGGTGCTGGGGACCTGCGGCTTGCCCAGGTAGTTGGTGCGGCCCAGGAGCAGGTCGAACCCCGTGGCGAGGCGCTCGTCGAACCTGAATTCAAACTGGCGCGCAGTGGCCCGGTAACGTCGTCACAAGACCTGGAATTTATGGGGGTGGATAATCTGATGTCCAGCTTTGCCGGGTGTTGCAAACCCGTGCCAGGTGACGACTCCCTGGGATACATTACCCAGGGACGCGGGATCTCGATTCACCGGCGTGATTGCGCCAACGCCAGAGCCTTGCAGGAGAACGAGCCGGACCGCATTATTGACGTGCACTGGGGAAACAAGGCGTCTGATAATTATCCGGTGGATATCATGGTTCTTGCATTCGATCGAGCGGGATTGCTGCGTGATGTCACCACCGTATTCGCGAACGAGAGCGTCAACGTGATCGCGATGAATTCTTTCACCAATGACAAGAACAATATGGTCGATCTTCGCGTAACAGCGGAAGTGCCCAACCTCGATGTGCTGAGCCGGGTGCTTAGCAAGATCAACCAGTTGCCCAACATGATCGAAGTCAAGCGGGTCCGCGCCGGCAGCTAACTGCGCTCGGTTCCCGCCTGTTCCTCGCCAATGGTCTTGCCGGGTATTGCAATCAAAAAACGCCACCCCCGGGGAACACCATGAACCAACACTCGCTCGAC
>CAMYKE010000469.1 GCA_947258895.1 uncultured Pseudomonadales bacterium
CACGCCTTTCGGAGATCCGTCGAAACGCGCACGACTGACAACTGCTCTGCCGCCATTGCGACTCCTGCGTCTCCCACAGCATTTGCTGACAGAATCTAACCGCTCGCAGCCCGACAGGTGGCCGGCTCTCTTGCGGGGTCGAGTTCCAGGAGGGCTTCCTCCCGGTCGGCGGCGGATAATTCGCCGAGCCTGCCGGCCGCCCGATAAAACCTGTTCAAATCGCCCCCGCTGCGCGCCAGGAGTTCGCCGAGTGCGGGGATCCACTGCTGATAGGCCCCCACTGCAACTACGTGTGCGTTGTTGAGGCCTTGCCCGAACCAGGCCTCGTAGGCGTCAGTAATGGCACCACGAAATTCAGCGCGCCGGTACTCTGCAAGCAGGTTTGTAAACACTTCGGATTTAGCCGCACGCAGCGCCGCCGGATCGCCACCGGCATTGTAGAGCGCGTCGAGTTGCGTCCGTGCAGCACTTATCAGAGCCTGGAAGCACCGCTCGCTCGTGCGCCTGGCTTCGTACCCGGCGAGATCAGTAGCGGTTCCACTGTGCAGCGTCCAGCGCCGCAAACCCTCCTGCTCTACAACGCTCGCAAAGGACTCATTGAATGCCGTATCCCCCTTTACATAGAAAAGCTGGTGGGCAAGCTCGTGAAAGATAATGGCAATCAACTGCACATCATCCCAGTGCATCATCGTATTGAGCACGGGGTCGTCGAAATAGCCGAGCGTCGAATAGGCGGACACGCCTCTCACGGCCACATCCTGGCCCCTGGTCCGCAGCTTGTCAGCATAGGCCCTGGCAGCGGCCTCGTCGAAATAGCCGCGGTAACTGATGCAACCCGCCACGGGGAAACACCACCTCCGCGGTTGCAGGGAAAACTCCGGTGTGGCCACTACATTCCACACCGCAAAAGGCCGTTCGAGATCCGCATACGTCCTGTAGCCTTTCCTGTCGGGCAGGCCTAGCTGGTCGCTGGCAAATGACCGCGCGCGCTGAACCAGTTCCAGGCGTTCGCGCAGCTTCGGCGGCGTCGCCGGATCTGCGACAAGTTCCGCGATCGGCACGCGCTTCGACATCAGGCTTGCCTGGCCGCGCGCGCTGTGCAGGTAGTACCCCAGGCTGCACCCGGACACTGCCAGGACCGGCAGTGCAATGATCAGGATTCTCGCAGCTATTCCGGACATCTGCGAACATTAGCATGGCCTGCATCGCCGGCAGGCTCGCAACATTGCCGTGCTGTTAATATGCCCGAATGGAAATCTATCTTGTTGGTGGCGCCATACGCGACGAGTTTCTCGGCCTCGAGGCCAGCGAGCGCGATTGGGTGGTCGTTGGCAGCACGCCACAGGAGATGGACGCGGCGGGCTTCCGGCCCGTAGGTCGCGACTTCCCGGTGTTTCTGCATCCGGTGACTCATGAGGAATACGCGCTGGCGCGTACCGAACGCAAGAGCGGCAGGGGCTACCGCGGATTCGAAGTTTACGCCGCGCCCGAGGTGACGTTGAAAGACGACCTCGAACGGCGAGATCTCACCATCAATGCCATCGCGCGCGATGCGGCGGGCGAGATTTTCGACCCGTTCAACGGCGCGGCTGATATCGAGGCGCGCCTGTTGCGGCATGTATCGCCTGCCTTTGCAGAGGATCCCGTCAGGATTCTCCGGGTCGCGCGATTCGCTGCGCGCTTCAAGCATCTCGGCTTCAGGATCGCTCCCGAAACCATGCAACTCGTGCAGTCCATGGTGATGGCAGGCGAGGCCGCGGATCTCGTGCCCGAGCGCGTCTGGCAGGAGACGGAAAAAGCACTCACTACAGACAATCCCGAAGTGTACTTCGCCGTGCTGCACGAGGCGGGCGCATTGAAGGTAATTTTCCCGGAGATCGAACGCCTGTTCGGCGTGCCCCAGCCCGAGAAATGGCACCCGGAGGTGGATACGGGGATTCACACGCTGATGGTGCTCGCGCAGGCCGCGCTGGCAAGCGGCGACCCGGTCACGCGCTTTGCGGCCCTGACTCATGATCTCGGAAAAGGCATCACGCCACCGGCTCACTGGCCGAGCCATCGGGGCCACGAGGAACTCAGCGTTGCGCTGGTACTTGCGATGTGCGAGCGGCTCAAAGTTCCCAGTGAGTATCGCGATCTCGCGGTACAGGTCGCACGCTACCATGGCCACTGCCACAGGGCGCTGGCACTGAGGCCATCGACGGTGCTGAAGGTCATCGAGGGCACAGACGCTTTCAGGCGCCCGGAGCGGTTTGAAAAGTTCCTGGTCGCCTGCGAAGCCGACGCACGCGGCCGCAAAGGCCTGGAGGAGCGCGACTATCCTCAGGCAAACCGCATGAGGAAAGCTTTCGAGGCCGCCCGCGCCGTTGATCCGAAGTCGCTCGATATCAGCGACCTGAATGGCGAGCAGATCAGGAA
>CAMYKE010000470.1:0-4637 GCA_947258895.1 uncultured Pseudomonadales bacterium
TATTGATGAGGTGGTCGAGCGAATCACTGAGTAAGTTCACTCCAGGTCGCGCAAGCGTGCGGCCAGTACCGATTTCAAGCGTGTTTTTTCTCGGGCAAGTAGCCGATCTTGCGGCCGTTGCTGATCAATAACCTTCGATACAGCTTGCGCGGCAAAAGCCGCTTCAACAGTGCAATGACGCCCACGTGCCTGCCGGAAAGTATGGTTCCGGTTTTTTTCTGTACGCCGCGGACAATATCGGCTGCGACTACCCGCGGGTGCACGCCTTCTTCGACATAGTGACGTTGCAGGCGCTTGAGCTGAGCGGGGTCAATCGTCACCATTTCTTCCTGGTGTACGATGGCGGTGTTGATTACACCGGGGTGAACACAACTCACGTTGATATCCAGTTCCTGTAGTTCCATTGCCAGTACATCGCTGAGTCCTTCCACAGCATACTTGCTGGCGACGTAGGCGGAGAGGTTGCCCAGCGGCGTGTAAGCCGCCATCGAAGAAATGTTAACAAGGTGTCCGGGCATGCCGCGCTGTTGCCATAGGCTACTGAACAGACGGCATCCCAATACGACGCCCAGGACATTTATATTCAGCGTCAGTTGCCAGTCGGCGCTGGTCGTGTCGAGCCGACGCCCAGGATATTCACATTCAGCGTCAGTTGCCAGTCGGCGCTGGTCGTCTCGAGAAACGGCCGGATGACACCAATCCCGGCATTGTTGATGACAATATCCGGTACCAGGTTCGATGCGTCCAGGTGGCTGACCAGGGCGCGGTACGCGGTCTCATCTGCGACATCCAGCGGGTGTACATGGCATGTTCCCCCAATACCCTCAATTTGCGCTTTCAGTGCGTCCAAACTGGCCTGGTTGATGTCGGTACCAATAATTGTCGCCCCTTCTCTGGCAAAGGCCAGGGCGGTCTCATAGCCGATACCGGAGCCGGCACCCGTTATAAAAACCGACTTTTCTGCAAAAATATTCGTCACAATGGCTATCCTCTCCGTGCGATTCGCAAAGAATTTAGAACTGCTTCCCCGGGGGATTAAGTTGAGCCTTCGCCGCTAATGTTCGGGATTGAATACCCACATCTTGTGGCGGTAAAGGTAACTGACCAGTCGGCTGTAACTCTCCGGCGCATAGCGCTTCAGTCGCCACATGGTGCGCGCATCGCGCATCGGAACACTGTACAGCTTACGTTTTGCCATGGACCTGAGCAGGTGGTCGGCAACATCATCACTGGTCACTGAAGTTTTCAGCATGCTGTCTCGCAGGCCATCTGCGGTAACGCCATGCATATGCGTGTTGCCGCCGGCAGGCATCTCATCGAGCAGACCCGATTTGAATATCGTGGGGCAACATACGGTCAACTTTATATTGTTTGAGGCCAGTTCCACCTGCAGGGTTTCCGAGATGGCCACCACCGCGGCTTTTGCCGCACTGTAGGCCGCCACTTCCGGTGGACATAATATCCCCGCAGCCGAGGCGATATTTGCCACGTGACCGCCCCCGGACTGTATCATCAGCGGTGTGAGCAGGCGGCAACCGTGTATCACGCTCCACAGGTCTACGTCGATAGCGTCTCGCCAGGCTTCCAGGCTGAAATCGAACAGGCCACCCGCAGTGGCCATGCCGGCGTTGTTGAACAGGATATCCAGGCCGCCCCAGCTGTCCTGGATTTGTTGCGCCGCGCTGTGAAAATCATCCAGCCGGGTCACCTCGAGTTGCACGGGCAGGGCCTGGCCACCAGCCCGATTAACCTTGTCGGCAGTGTTTGCGATTTTTTCCGGATTCCGCCCAGCCACACCTACGCGAAAACCCTGTCGTGCAAAGCGCAGTGCCAGGGCTTCTCCAAGGCCGCTGGTGGCGCCGGTGATCAGAACACGCTTGTCCGGAAAGCGTTTGGCGAGAGTCGCGATTGCATCCATAGTCTTCTCCAGTTCAGTGGGGCGCGGCTTCTTCCGCGGTTTGACCGGCCCGCAATCGACCCGCCAGCGCCGTGTTTTCCTCGCTGGCTTCCAGCAACTCGGCATACTGGGCAAATGCCTCGCGGTAATATTCCATCAGTTCCCAGCCATCGGGAAGTAGCTTGTGGTCCGCGAGAATGCACAGGTTAAACTTACCGGCGTAGCTCCAGACCGTGGTATTCAGGGCCATGCCGTGGAAGATTTGCCCCATCGATACCCAGTTGCTCATTTTTATCCTGCCCAGGTACAGCGGATTGCGCGGGCCGGGCACGTTGGAGATCGCCGCATTGCCCCAAATGCCGGAGAACTTGCCTTCCTTCTTTTTCACAAACCAGTCCAGCAGGCGCAGCAGTGCCGGGGGAGTTATTTCCAGAACGGTGCTTAGTTCCAGCCCCCCGGCCTCCTTGATATGGGCCTTCATGATGTTCCCGGCGTGCTGGGAAGATTGCAGGCGCTCGAGCGGATCGCTGAGGTGCACCGGCAGTGCGACGTAATCAGCAGACGACATGTTGCCAATGCAATCATCCGCTTCCGCCGGGGGGCGTTTCGATACCGGGATTGCGGTGACCAGTGGGCCCGCATCCGGATCAAAGCCACGTGCTGCCATAAAAGAGCGGTAGGCGCCGGCGGAAGCGGCCACAAACAGGTCGTTGATGGTGACGCCCAGGCCCTTGTTCAGCGTGCGGATGTCGGCCAGGTCGAAGCTGTCAAAGACGAACGTGCGCCCCTTGCCCAGCATGATATTGAAGGGTGAATCACGCGAGTCCCTGGCCACATTGGGCGGCAATTCCTGGCCGGATTGCTCGTACTTCTTTTTCATTTTCCTGAGGCTGATGATGCCGCTGCCTATCTTCGGCAGGCAGCGGTATAAGGTGAGCGGCAAGTCGACGAGGGCGCGGCCCAGCAGGGCCAGCTTACCGGGCGTGGGCTCGGGCGCCCATGGTTGCGGCTCTGGCTCTATTGCTTCCGGTGTCTCTCCACATAGGCGTGATGCAGCAGGGTAACCAGCGCGACCTCATCATTTTCCAGCCCTTCAACCACCCACAGCATCCACAGGGGCTTGCTCAGGTCCATCTGATAGGCGTAGACCTGTGAGATCAGGTCACACAGGGCCTTGCGATCTCCCGGGGCCGGGCAGGCAATGCGCCGTACATGGTAATCGAGGTCGAAGTCCGGGTCGTCCACCCACACCGGGTGGTGCAGGCCAAAGGGCACCTTGAGGAATTTCCAGCGGTACATGGGCAGCAGGTGTAAACGCTTGGCCAGGCTGCGACGAAAATTTTCGAAGCTCCAGCCATCGGGAAAATCCGATGTGTCCAGGATGGCGATCTTCAGGGTGTGCATATAAGCGCCTGTGCTCTCCTGCTCGAGCATGAAGGCGCTTACTCCGTCCATTCTACGCATGCTTTGTTTCCTCTCCGATACCTTATCGCCGGGCCCACATTCGAGCCCGCGGCTTCATTTTTTCCGTTTCGCCTTTTTTCGCGGGGCCGCCCTGCGCACTGCCGGTTTTTTCAGGACCTGCGAGTCGAGCGCCTGAAAGTTTTCCAGCATGAGGTCAGTCAACAGGAACGGGTCTTCTATGGCCTCCGGCGCAGCCCCCACGGCGATGTTGACCGTGTCCTGTATCGTGGCAAAGCTCACATTGAGACCGCCGCCCGGAGGCACGATCGGCAGGCCACTGAACGTCGCCAGCGGCACACCCCCGATATAAAGTTGCTCCCGCGGCCCGATCATGTTGGAGATCACCAGGTTGAAACTGGGCATGTCCTGGAGGGCCGTGGCAATTTCCAGCAAATTGCCGCTACCCAGCGTTACCAGCGAGTAGAACTGCAGTATCCCGGAGGGCAGGCGCTGGCTGCGCTCCTTGACCTGCAGGGCAGACTCGTGGATCTGCTGGATTCGTTGCAGGATGTCCGCCTCCGGCTCTCCGAGTTGCACCAGCCCGGCCGCGGCCTGGTTGCCGGCGTTGGCATCCCCCGGCTTGCGGGTCGATATGGGCATCATCGCCACCAGTTCCTTGCTGACGGACGCGCCGTGTCCTGCCAGGTATTCATGCAGGCTGTGGTCGATAATCGCCATCAATATGTCGTTGACGGTCGCTCCCGTTGCTTTGGCCACCGCTTTGACACGCTCGATCGGCAGGCCACAGTTGCCGTAGCGGCGCTCGGAGGACTGCGGTGCATTATTCAGCCTGGTCCGGTTCGCACCAAATGGAAGCCGTGTGGTGCGGGATTTTATCTTCAGGGTCTGCGCCCCCAGATCGGCCAGTTCCCCACCCAGGCCGCGTAAGCCGCCGGGTAGGGTGCCCAGGCGTTTCACCAGTTTGTTCAACTGCGATTGACTCGCCCGCTGACGTGCCTTGGGTTGTTTCTCTGTGGGCATCCACATTGCCCTGATGGAGGTATCGCGGGCCGATTTGTTCATGGCGTTTTGGAATAGCTTGAGGCCGGTCGCGCCGTCCAGCAATGCGTGATGAACCTTGATGAACACCGCGCACTGGTTGTCCTGCAGTCCCTCGATAATATAGCACTCCCACAGCGGACGGTTGCGGTCAAGCAGGGGCGCATTGAGGAATGAAATCAGTTGGTAGAACTGTTGCATGGTGCCCGGCGGTGGCAGTGCCAGGTGCCTGATATGGTAATTGAGGTTAGGCTCGACCGTCGTCCAGGATGCAACG
>CAMYKE010000470.1:4698-7299 GCA_947258895.1 uncultured Pseudomonadales bacterium
CTCGCCTGTGCGGTAGGCTTTGAGTAGTTTGGGGACGAAGGTGTTTTTTTGTCTCTGCGGCACTTTCAGGATCAAATAACACGCCATGTGCATCTGGGTCTTGCTGTTCTCCATCAACAGGAAAGAAAGGTCCAGAGGAGAGGGCGTACTCATTATCGGGTCGCGTTATCAATCTGTTTTTCCAGTCCATCAAAATGCTGGTAATTGCATGTCAATGCCGGTCAATTAGCGACGCGTATCTGTCTTTCTGCGTCGAGATACTGATTCCATGATGATCCTCTGAGTTCCGCGGCGCGGATCCAGCGCAGGTGCATGAGCCCGAGTCCGTCAAGCGACCTGCTGGTCGCGAAATGAATGACATTTGCCGCGAAGTAACCGGAACCGTCTTTTTCGGCGGGCTAGGCTGGTAGATTATCAGCGTTTCTGGCAAGCATTCTCAAGGCGTGCTGCGGGATATTCAGGTGCTGGTCACCGTGAGGGCCAGCTTGCGCAGCGGTCGGCCATCGTACTGTATCGGCAGCAACTTTTAGAAGAAAACGGGAATCTCATGACTTGGCTACTTATTTTACTGCTGGCGGTTTTCATTGCCGGCATGTGCATTTATTTCTACCTGCATATCGAGGACCACAGTCATTTCGATGGTCCATTGCTTACGGCGCCGGCGGTGGATGCCGGTGAAGAACATTACGAGGTGCTGGATTTACTGGCGACGCTCCCGAAAATGGTGGAGGGCAAGCGGGGCAGGGCTCGCATCATGGCAATTCGACAATACCTGGATTCTATGAGTGAGGGGCGCAACTATGCCAGCCAATTCACCCCTGTGAACGAAGGCGGCATCAGCGGCGAATGGGTCGTGTCCAGCGGCGCGGATCCGCGGCGGAGGCTGCTCTATATCCATGGCGGGGCCTGGTTCTCCGGCAGTCCGCTAAGCCATCGCACTATCACGGATCGTTTGTCGCGCCTGGCCAATGCAGTGGTGTTTGCCGTGGATTACCGGCTGCTGCCGGAAAACCGCTTTATGGATGCGATGACAGACTGTCGGGCCGCCTACCGCTGGATTATCGACCATGGACCGGATGGCAAGGCGCCGCTGGATTTCCTGATGGTGGCCGGGGATTCTGCCGGGGGCCATCTCACCCTCTCTGTCATTGCGTGGGCGCGGGATGCGGGCTTGCGCCCGGCCGACCGGGTCATCGCCTATTCTCCTGCTACCGATATCACCCTGGACAGCCCCAGTTTGCGCTCCAATCTCGAGTCCGACGCCATGCTGGGGCCACAATTCGGCTGGCTGCTGCGCATTCCACGTCCGCTATTCTTCTGGTTACTCTGGTGGCTGTTCAAGGTACGCCCCAGTCACCCGTATGCGTCGCCGCTGCGGGGCGAGCTGTCCGGACTGCCTCCCACCCTGATCCAGGTGAGCGAGGAAGTTGGCCACACATGGTGCATGTCTGGAAAATGTTTATTGACGTCCTGCCGCAGGCGGAGGAGGCCTTTGAAAAAGCACATGAATTCATCAACAACCCCCCGCCGGACCCGCAGCAGGCAGACAGGGTTTGACGGGCAGGCGAATCGAAGCGGCGGCCCTGTCGACACTCAGTCCAGGGCGCTTGCCCCAACTGGTTAGATTTAGTGGCCAACAGTTTTAGAAAAAACATTCATGACGACTACACCCGAGACTATTAATCCCATACCAATCATCGCCGGTGCGTCAGGAATTTGCTTGAATACCAATGCAGCGACAATTGCTACTAACACTATGCCTATTCCAGACCAAATTGCATAAGCAATGCCTATCGGAATTGTTTTAAGCACAAGAGAAAGCAAGTAAAACGAAACACAATACCCAATTGCAACGATTAGACTTGGGCCTAAACGTGAGAACTCTTCGGATGCCTTCAATGCATTCGTGGCTATAACTTCTGCCACAATAGCCAAAGATAAATATAGGTACGCCATATGTCTTCCTTTAGAAATCAAACGTCCGTTGCTTGCGCTGGTTATTAAGCAACTTACTACAATGCTCAAGTGTCAATGGTGTCGAGTGTAGTCGAGGTTGCGATAAACGTCTGCCATAAGCAGCTGGACTTGCAATACTATGGCCCGATCAGCCTTGTTAAGGAGTGCACGCCATGGAAAAAGTTCTTCCCGTACTTCAGATCGATGATTACTCCGATGCCGTCGACTTCTATGTATTCCGTCTCGGCTTTAAGATATTGATGGAGCATCTGCACGAGCCAGGATTCCCGGTCTTTATGGTAGTACGGCATGGCTAATCGCAGCGGCGGCCCGGTAAGCACTCAGTCCAGGACTCGCTCCAATCGCTTCAATTCGAGTTTCAGCAACTCACCCAGGCGATGGATGTCGGGCATCGTCTCGGCGAAGCCAACAAGGCCGCAGTAGATCCGGTCGGTGTAACTGAACAGGGAGATGTTCAGTGATGCTCCCCCGATCAGGCCGGATACGGGCACCAGTGTCTCCAGCTCGGCATTGCCGAGGTATTTACTCTCGCTCAGGCCGAAGGGGTTGGAAATGACCACGTTCTGCAGTTTTGCCCAGGGGTTGCTGGCTGCCAGGCCCAGTCTCTCCACGAGAAGTCCTGGC
>CAMYKE010000471.1 GCA_947258895.1 uncultured Pseudomonadales bacterium
ATTGCGCGAACCCATCCATCCCGAACCGGCAACTGCATTCAGCTATCCTCCCCGGCACGATCCGGCCCCATGCCCTGCTCTTCAAGCACCGTAATAATTGGCGCCAGTTGCGCAGATTTGGCCGATTGCCGGGCAAAAACCAGGTACACCTCCTGGATCACACTGGCGCTATTGGCAACGTGGTGCAGCAGCCCTTGCTCCAGATACGGCGCAACCAGCGTCCCGGGCAGGAATGCGACGCCACCATGGGAGAGCAGGAATTCCAGCGCGATCTGGCTCTGGCTGGTGTGCAGCGCCGGTGCGCGCGACTCCCGGAAGTATTGCGCCTGCTGCGCGTTGAAAACGGTGCCCCAATCAACAAATATGTGATCAATCGATGCCAGATCCCCGACCGCCAGGCCGGCCTTGCTGCTGATCATCAGCAACTCCAGATGACCGATTTCCCTGGCTTCCAGTTCGATGCTGGTGGGTGGATCGAGTACTCCAATGGCATCGACGCGACCGGCGATAAGCGCGCGAGTCAGTTCCTGCGGTGAGTTGATCTCGGTTCGCAGAGTCAGGTTCGGGAACCGGTCTGCCAACCTGGGCAATAGCGATTGCAGGAAGATATCCCACAGGTTCGAAGTGCCCCCGAGAGCCAATTGCATGTTCTGATCGCTATGGACGCCAACCTCCTGCAAAGCGACCTGCCAGGCGGCCAGGATGTTTTCAGCGTGGGGTAGAAGCCGCTCTCCCGACGGCGTCAGGAGAATATTGTTGCGCTGGCGAGTGAACACGGGCACGCCCACCAGTGCTTCCAGCTGATTGATCCGCGCACTCACCGCCGATTGCGTAAGGTACAGGTTGTCTGCCGCGCGGCCAAAATGCCGGGTTTTGGCAACTTCCAGGAAGGTTTTCAGGAGACCGGTGTTCATGATCTGTTTTTCGATAAAATATTTTTATTGAAATAAGAAAAAATTATCATTTTACACGCTGGATTCGGCGCAAGATACTCCGGATACGCAGGATAAAAACCATTTGGAGTGTTAATCGATATGAGCAAACCCCAGACATTCGAAGACCGCCGCAAATTCTATGGACAAGAATACTTTCCCTATGGGCTGGACCGCAGTGGCGAGTTCTCGCGCCAGCGAGCGCAGCTGCTGATCACACATGGCTACGCCTACCAGGAACTGGACTCCGGCACGAGAAAGCCCGTCAACGCCGAAGAGGAACAGTTTACAGCGGTCTGCCGCGGCGAGCGGGCAGCAGAAACGGAACATGAGAAAGCCTGGTGCCAGTTTCGCGAAAAGACAGCGCGCCCCAAAGCGATAGCATTCGCATATACCCCGATAAGATCCTCACAAACGGAAACTTTCACCGAGGACAGCTACGATTACGATCTGTAACGAAAGGATTGCAGACACCGTCGCCCAGGCTCATTTCTCAGCTATTACACACCGGGTGCGCCGGGGTCTACTCACAGCCAGGACGCCTGCCCGGCCCTGTTAGTTTCCGACCTGACGACCTGGGTTATCCTCTATGCCCGGCTGGAATGGTCCCGCTCCAGAAGCCCGGGCAAAAAAAAGCTCCTCGTTTAAGGAGCCCATGTAAGTGCTTGCCGGGCCAATCTAGATCCAGCCACCGCTCGCGGATGTCGCGAGGTAATTCCTGGCAGCCCGTTCAGCCTCCGGCAGGTTATGGAATGGACCGCGATCCCTTCCCTCGCGGGTACGAAAATACCAGCTCCTTTCCATTCTGAAGAAGCGATCATTTCGATCGGGTGGCCTTCTATTCTCACCAAACCTCGGCGTGCTCACTTTGCTATGCATAGCTATTCCTCCGAATAATATGCTGTCCAAGCGCCGTGTATTCCCTTGCCCAGTGTCGCACAACTGACGTCCGCAACGCTGGCCACAGTTAAAATATACTCCTCCTGGTTTTGTTGGACAACCTTTGACGGCGACGGCAGAGAACCGATCAGGTAATGAACAAGCCCGCGAACGGAGCTTTTCTGCCGTATCTAGATATAGCTCAAAATGGCCCAGATCAGTATGGTCAGGACGATATTGCCGTGAATCACTCCGGAGACACTGGCCATCGGTCCCATCTTGCCGACCAGGGCATTAAGCTCGATCGCCGCAATGAGTACCAGCGCGATAATGAGGCCCGTAGGCGAGAAGTCCGGACTGCTGACCGGAATCAGGCCAGGCAGAGTGCCATGCTTGGACCCCAACATGCCCAGCAACATCGCGCCGGATAGCAGGGTATTGGTCCGCGAGGCCAGCCCCGCTTTGGGCGCCGCAGCGGCGGCATCCCCCTCTACCAGCCCAATGACGATTTTCTGCCTGGGCCAGATGATAAGCCAGACGTTCAGGAACATCAGGGTACCGGCCACGGCGCCGACGATAAGGTAGCCATTTACCGCGCTACC
>CAMYKE010000472.1 GCA_947258895.1 uncultured Pseudomonadales bacterium
CGGCCTTCACCTGGTGGGCGCCAGACCGTCGCCTGGCGGGGCTGGCCGAAACCGATGGTCTCGCTCACCTCGACGAGGCGCTCAAGGGCGGCAACGGTGTCATTCTGCTCAGCGCACACTTTACGACGCTTGAAATTGGCTGCCGCCTGCTCTTGTTGCAGCGACCCTTCCACCCCATGTACCGGCGGCACGAGAATCCCTTGTTCGAAAAGGTTATGCGCGCCAGCCGCGAACGCCTGTCCGACAACCCGATTCGCAAGGACGATGTGCGGCAACTCTTGCGCAGCCTGCGTTCAGGACACGCAGTGTGGTATGCGCCCGACCAGGCCTATCGTGGCAAGAACGCGGCGCCGGTGCCCTTTTTCGGCGTGCCCGCCGCAACCAACCTGGCGACATCCCGACTCGCACGCGTGAGCGGCGCCCCGGTGCTGCCTTTTTTCTCGCTGCGTCTGCCCGACGGACGTTACAGGCTGATTATTCAACCGCCACTCGCGCAGTTTCCGGGCGAGGACGCCCGCGCGGACGCGCACCGAATTAACGTGATTATCGAAGAAACGGTGCGCAAGGCGCCCGAGCAATACCTGTGGGTACACCGCCGATTCAAGGCAACGGAACCCGGCTCGCCCGATCCTTACGAAAGGGATGATGCCGCGTGATCGTACCCGGCAAGCAGCGCCGCCCAGTCGGGATCACCGCGAAATTCCGCGCCCTCTTCGACGCTGATCTTGTTCAATGAGCGCCTGAGGCGCGCGAGATTAGATGACATCCAGCGGCCGGGGGCGGCGAACCGCGCGCGATCCATATCCACCAGGAAGATCTCTGCCGCCGAATTGATAAGGATATTGTGCGCATTCAGATCGGCGTGACACAGTCCGGCTGAATGAAAACTCCTGAGGCTGCGCCCGATGGCCAGCCAGGTCTCCGGCGCAAGCGCCGCCTTTTTCAATAACTGCGCAACGGTCATCGTATCCGGAATCCGCACGGTTATCAGTGCGGCCTCGTAGGTCGGTCCTCGACGCCGGTACCAGGCGGCAACCGGCAGAGGCACGGGCATCCCGCGCGCGTGCAGGTCCGCAAGGACAGCGAACTCCCTGAAGCATCGCGTTCGTTCCCGGCCGGTAAAGAGATACCAGCGACGGACCACCCGACCGACCATGCCGCCCCTGCGGTACGGTCGCAGCACCCACTGCTCGTCGCCGGCCGCAAGATAGAGCGTTGTCCCGCGGCCGCTCGCCTCGCCAATCACCTTGTCGCGCGCCCGCCAGAAACCAGGGTCGAACATCTCGTAGCGGATTTTACCGGCTACCCGGGCATCGTATAGGATGGCCGCGCTTCCGTCGGTGAGGATTCTCTGCTCGGACATGCAACCTCTTTTTCGAAACAAGCCGCCGGACCGCCTGTGCCTCATGAGGCTGTCGGCAGTAGGCGATGTCTGCAACGCGGTACCGCTGGTCCGGGCAATTCAGAAGCACTGGCCGACAACCAGGATCAGCTGGATAGTCGGGCAACTGGAGGCAACCCTGGTTGGCGACATTCCCGGAATCGAGTTTATCATTTTCAACAAGCGCGACGGCTGGCGCGCATTCGGCCGTCTGCGCAGCGATTTAAAAGGTCGCGATTTCGACGTTTTGTTGCACATACAGGCGGCGTTGCGCGCCAGCATAGCCAGCCTGGCCATCAGGGCACCCCTGCGCATAGGATTCGATCGCGGGCAGGCACGCGACTTTCAGTGGTGGTTCTGCAACCATCACATCGCGGATATCGCTTGCGGCCATGTGTTGGATGGCTTCATGGGCTTCGCCAGCTATCTCGGCATAGCTGATCAGAGTCTGCGCTGGGACATCCCGATTCCGGAGGCGGCAAGCGCCTTCGCAGCGCGCCACATCGGGCAGGACGAAAAGACGCTCATCATCAGCCCTTGCTCCAGCCAGCGTGCCCGAAACTGGCGCAACTGGAGCGCGGCGAATTATGCGCAGGTTGCCGACCACGCGGTGCGACGCCACGGGCTGAGGGTGATATTGACCGGGGGCCCGACCGAGCTGGAGCGCGCCTATGGCCAGGAAATACAGGCCCTCGCGCAATCCGATCTGGGCAACCTGATTGGCGCGACGACCCTCAAGCAACTGCTGGGCCTGCTTGACCGGGCCACGCTGCTGGTATGCCCCGATTCGGGCCCCGCACACCTGGCCACGGCGGTTGGCCTGCCCGTGATCGGCCTGTATGCGACCTCCAATCCGCTGCGCACCGGACCCTACCTGAGCCAGCGCTGGGTCGTGAACAAGTACCCCGAGGCAACGCGCAAATATCTCGGCAAGGACATGTCTGAGTTACGCTGGGGGGCGCGCGTCCGCCACCCGGATGCGATGGACCTGATCAGACCCGACGATGTGATCAGCAAAATGG
>CAMYKE010000473.1 GCA_947258895.1 uncultured Pseudomonadales bacterium
TCGAGCTTCTATCCGACGCCGGTGGGTCAGATCAGCGAATCTGACTGGCATGAGCTCGTGGGCAGCAACCTCAAGGCCCCGCTTTTTCTCAGCCAGGCTGCAGCCGAAGAATTAAGAAAAACCCATGGATGCATTATCAACATGATCGACATCCATGCGCGCCGACCTCTTCGCAACCACCCCGTGTACTGTGCGGCCAAGGCCGGGCTGCAAATGCTTACGCTGAGCCTGGCACGTGACCTCGGGCCGGAGATTCGGGTGAACGGCATTGCCCCGGGCGCCATCCTCTGGCCCGAGAACGGTGAAGATCGGGACGCGCAGCAGGCCATCATTCGCCGCACACCGCTCAAGCGCACTGGCGACGCCGAGGATATCGTGCGCACCGCCCTGTTCCTGGCAGCCCACGCACCCTTCATTACCGGTCAGATTATTGCCGTGGACGGCGGCCGCAGCGCAGGCTGGTAGCCTGACTCAGAAGGCACCCCTCAGAATCTGCCAGTCATCACGGCTCACGGGGCGGGCCGGCGCACGGGCAACACCTTCCGTACGATAGCTCTGCAAGGCCGCCGAGCACACGCCGTTTTCAATATAAAACAGGGCCTCCGCGGTGGAGTCTTCCGCCGGATCCCCGAAGGGCTGGGCCAGCTCGTCCTCGGCCCCGCAGTCTACCGGCAGACCGTCGTAGTAATCGCCCTGGTCGTCGGCGTTGCGCAGGCTGAACGAGATGGGGTTCAGCACTTTTCCGCACGCAGGCTGAACGAGATGGGGTTCAGCACTTTGCCGCAGAACGGGAAGCCGTAAGAACCTACCGGCTTGCCAAAAGTGGTGCTGCCCACCAGAACCACCTGCACATAAGGCCGCAGGGCATTGATCACCAGCTCGCTGGCAGAGGCTGACGAACTCGTCGTGATCACGACCAGGCGGCTCAAACCGAGCGACTGAGATGGATTAGGGAAAAACGAAGTCCTGTTGCGGCTCACATTGTTGGCATTGTGCACCCAGTTGGAATAAACGCGCCCGCTCGTGCCCGCGCCGCCGATCAGTCCGCCCAGGTGCTCGGCCACCGATACCCTGCCGCCACCGTTATAGCGCAAGTCCAGGATGAGCTCAGTGACGCCCTGGCTGCGAAAAGAGGCGAAGGCGTCATTCAGCGCACTGAACGAGGGCTCTATAAAGGTGCGGAAATTTATGTAGCCGGTCTGCACACCGTTAACGTCGAAGACCCTGGAAAGCGGCACGGGCAGAATCGTCGCCAGTGCCTTGGCGACAGTGATCGTGAGCTCATTGCTCTGCAGATCCCGGTAGCGCAGGTCGACCTGGGTGCCCACTTCGTCCGGCCCGAACGCGTCGCTGACACCGTCGGCCGCAATCAACCCGGCCACGGCCTGACCGTTGATTTCCAGGATTTCGAAACCGCGCAGGAAACCGGCCTGGTCTGCCGGGCTGTCAGCGAACACCTGCCCGATGAAGACCTGGTCGCCGATGGTGCGCAAAGAAACGCCCACGCCAATGTACTGGCCCTGCTCGAAGAACAGCGTGTTGTCCTCCTCGTCCACGATGCTGCTGAAGCTCGTGTCGAGCACCTGGTAGCGGATTGCCTCGAGCAGCGCTTCCGGCGATGCGTAGCTATCGGGATTGACCGTGGGGAGAAAATTGTTCCAGAAGTAGATGTCCTGCATCACCTCGTATACGAAGCGGTTCTGGCCCACCGTGGAACAGGCAGATTCATCTAATCCATCACCGATGGCATTTCCAAGACCGTTGCTGGACGATCCGCAGGCCGACAAGACCAGCAACGAAAGCACCAGACCCGAAGATTTCAACAGTTTCATAGATGGACCCATCCGCACAAAGGCACTCAGTTTTTAGACTTGCTGCAGCCAGCAGGTTCCGACAATTCTACCTGTTTCAGCTGATCACGCGGACCTTCGAAGGCCAGCCAGTGATCGGCATAGGTCCTGCCCGTCACCGGATGACGCCGGCCTCCGGCAAGGTCGGCGAGCGGTCGCAGCACAAACGCACGTTTCAGGATATCCGGACGGGGCAGCGGTGGTGAGCTATGAATCTCGTCGTCGTAAAGCAGCAGGTCCAGGTCCAGCGTGCGTGGCCCGAAACGCGCCTCTGCTCGCTTGCGGCCCGCTTTGCGCTCTATATCATGCAGGCGCTCGACCAGCGGGTCGACCGCAATATTTGTCTCGAAGCCCACCACGAGATTGAGGAAGTCGTCGCCCTCAAAACCGAAGGCCGGGTTTCGATAGGTAGGAGACGCCCGGATCTCGCCGAACTCTGCCGCCAGCTCGCGCAGAGCGGAGCGCACGTGGCGCGGCGCCCGGACGTTGCTGCCAATCCCGACGAATACCTCAGCCATCGTTCTTGCCGGCCTCGCGAACGATCTCCACGCCGACGTCCTTCGAACCGCGCACAGCGCCGGGCTTGCTCAGCCTGACTTTGACCCAGGACACGGCAAATTCCTCGAGTACGATGCCGGCGACACGCTCTGCCAGCGTCTCGACGAGCTGGTATTCCGAGCCGCCGACAAATTCGATTAGGCGCTTGGCCACCGCCTTGTAATTCAAGGTGTCATCGATGTGGTCGGAGTCCGCCGCACGGCGAATATCGGCGCCCATCTCGAGGTCGATGCTCACCGGCTGGCGAATTTTGCGCTCCCAGTCGTAGATGCCTATGACGGTCTCCACGCGCAGGTCACTCAGGAAAATCCTGTCCATGATCGGTCTTCTCCTCTCTCAGGCAACCGCCGCCGGTGGCGCGGGCGGACGCAATTCCTCCAACGGCCAGCGCGGCCTCGGCCTGCGCATGCAGTCCTCGCGCTCGCCGGCGCTCAGCCTCAGGTAGCCGGCATAGGCGATCATCGCACCGTTGTCCGTGCAAAACTCGGGCCGCGGGTAATAGACCTCAGTGCCCGTCTTTCCTCCCATCTCGTCCAGCGCGCTCCGCAGGCGGGTATTGGCACTGACACCACCCGCCACCACCAGGCGCCCTGTGCCGCTGACGCTCATTGCGCGCTGACACTTGATGGCCAGGGTTTCGACAACCGCTTCCTGGAAGGCATAGGCGATGTCGGCCCGGGCCTGCTCGCCCGGTTGCCTGCCTGCGCCGGTCGCGTCGCGCACCGCAAGCAGCGCCGCCGTC
>CAMYKE010000474.1 GCA_947258895.1 uncultured Pseudomonadales bacterium
TTGGAGACGCAACAAGAAACCTGACCGGATTATTCCAAAAACTACGGATCTGAGTTCAAGGAGCAATGGCCATGCAGGATTCCACAGAAGAAACCCAAACACCGACGTCGAACGCAATGCTAATTGGCGTTCCCAGGGAAATTAACGAAGGTGAGAAGCGGGTTGCATTGACGCCCGAGGTTGCCGAACAAGTGCAAGCGTTGGGGTTCAGGCTCGTAATCGAGCATAATGCCGGCGCAGCGGCTAATTTTAGTGACGAAGCCTACGCCAAGGTCGGCGTCGAAATCTGCGAGGACGCACGCGAACTCTGGAAGAAGGCGGATATTGTCATGAAAGTCCGGCCACCCCAGCCCCACCCCGAACTGGCTTTTTATGGCATCGAACTGTTAAAGCCGGGCCAGACTCTCATCAGTTTTATCTACCCCGCCCAAAACCAGGCTATGCTGCAGCAGCTGGCAGAGCGCGGCCTTACCGCGCTGGCGATGGATGCCGTGCCGCGCATCTCGCGTGCCCAGAAAATGGATGCCCTGAGTTCGATGGCGAATATTGCGGGCTACCGCGCAGTCGTCGAAGCCGCCCAGCATTTCGGGCGCTTCTTTACCGGACAGATCACCGCCGCCGGCAAGATTCCACCCGCCAAGGTGTTGATCATCGGTGTCGGTGTCGCGGGCCTGGCCGCTATCGGGGCGGCCAAGGCCATGGGCGCCATCGTCAGGGCTTTTGATGTCCGTCCCGAAGTCAAGGAACAGGTCGAGAGCATGGACGCCGAATTCCTGATGCTGGAGTTTGAAGGCGAAGATGGCTCGGGCGAGGGCGGATACGCCAAGACCATGAGCCCGGAGTTTATCAAGGCCGAGATGGATCTGTTTGCGGTCCAGGCCGCCGAAGTAGACATCATCATTACTACTGCACTCATTCCGGGTAAGCCGGCGCCGGAGCTGATCACCGAGCGTATGGTGGTGAACATGAAGCCGGGCAGCGTCATTGTGGATCTCGCCGCGGAAGCCGGTGGCAACTGCAAATTGACCGAGCCCAATCAGGTGGTGGTCAAGCACGGAGTAACTCTGATTGGCTATACCAACCTGCCGAGTCGCCTGGCGGCCCAGGCCAGCCAACTGTATGCGACCAACCTGCGGCACCTGTTGACCGAACTCTGCCCGGAAAAAGACGGTCGGATCGTGGTAAACATGGAGGATGAAGTTATCCGCGGTTGTACCGTGGTCAAGGAGGGCGAGATTACCTGGCCCCCTCCGGCACCCAGAATATCGGCCGCTCCCAAGGAGGATCTCGATGTCGAGGAGGCCGAGCCGCCGGGCCCGGAGCCCGCACATCCATTGGCATTCCTGGTGCCGCTGGTACTATCGGGATTGGCGCTGTTGGGTCTTGGTATGGTGGCACCGGCGGATTTTATGGGCCATTTCACGGTATTTGTGCTGTCCTGCTTCGTGGGTTACATGGTGATCTGGGGAGTGTCCCATTCCCTGCATACGCCGTTGATGAGTGTCACCAATGCGATCAGCAGCATTATCGTGATTGGCGCTTTGATTCAGGTCTCGACACCAAACACCCTGGGCCTGGTGCTGGCGACCGCAGCGATCTTTATTACCAGCATCAATATCGTCGGTGGCTTTGCCGTCACCCAGCGTATGCTGCGCATGTTCCGCAAATAACAACTACCAGAGGAGCGACCGATCATGGCAAATGGCATCATTACGGTGGCCTACATTGGCGCCAGTGCCCTGTTTATTCTGGCCCTGGGGGGCTTGAGCCACCAGGAGACCGCCCGCCGCGGCAATGGCTATGGCATGCTGGGTATGGGCCTGGCACTGGTCGTTACCATTTTTGGGCTGGTCACGACCAATTACCTGTATCTCATCGCCGGGATGGTCTCCGGCGGCATCATCGGCCTGATTCTCGCCCGCCGCGTGGAAATGACCCAGATGCCCGAACTGGTGGCGATCCTGCACAGCCTGGTCGGCCTGGCAGCGGTATTCGTGGGCTTCGCCAATGCCCTGGAGCATGGCGCGGGTTATGAGGGTGTCGCGAAGACCATCCACGATGTGGAAACCTATATCGGGATTCTTATCGGCGCGTTGACCTTCTCCGGCTCGGTGGTGGCGTACCTCAAGCTGAGCGCGAAGATCAGCGGGCGACCGCTACACCTGCCGGGCCGGCACCTGATAAACCTGGCGTTGCTGGTGGCTGCCATCTGGTATGGCGGCGCCTATGTGGCCGCCTCCGCGCAGGGCGCCGGGATGACGGAACTGCTTGTCATGACCGGCATTGCATTGCTGTGCGGTGTACACATGGTGGTAGCCATAGGCGGTGCGGATATGCCGGTAGTGGTGTCGATGCTCAATTCCTATTCGGGTTGGGCCGCCGCCGCCA
>CAMYKE010000475.1 GCA_947258895.1 uncultured Pseudomonadales bacterium
CTGAAAATGCGGTGGCGCTGGGCTGCCAGGCAAACGCGGACTTTATTCGCTCGGGTGAGGACGGAGTCAGTTTTGTTACCGCATTGCCCGCAGCCCCTGCCGAGACCCTGGAAGCGGCAAGTAGTGAGGAGATCGTCCCCGGCGCAGGGCCCGAACGACATGGTCCGGTCACTCACTTGCTGTTAAGCCATGCGGCATACCCGCTAGACAGGACCTTGTATGTTGGGCAGCGGCAGGGCAAGGCTGATTTGCGGCTGAGTTACGATGCCCATGACCTGGATCGGTTGCTGGCGAGCGTGGTGAGCAACTCGAGCGAGGCGCAGCTAAAATGTCATAGTGATTCGGATTTGCAGCTCAATGGCAAGTCAATTACGGCTAGCGTGCAACTCTCGGCCGGCGATCGAATCTCCTGTGCTGGCGCCGCTGAGCCGGTAATGGCCATCTGCGAGATTCACGATGGCGCGAAAACGCAAGTTTAGCACCTTCAACCTGTCGTTTCTGGACATAATGTCCTGCGGCTTCGGCGCTGTCGTGCTGATCTTCCTGATGATAGACCACGCCTCGAACGTCCATTCCGAGGAGGTCAACCAGGTGCTGCTCTCGGAAGTCAGTCTGCTGGAAGAGGAGGTTACAGACGGTCGTGACAACCTGGTGCGGGTACGCAATACGATAGCGGCGATTGACCAGCAGATGGTAGAAGCGCAGGGCCTGTCGCGCCAGATTATTAAGGAGATTGCGCAGACCGAGCAGGAGCTGGCGGTCTTTAACAAGGAGACGCTGGCGCAGCGCGAGCACATCAAGCAGTTGCAGGCGGACCTGAAATCGCTGGAGCAGGAAAGAAAACGTCTCGAGGCGGAGGGCCAGAAGTTGCAGGGCGAAAAGGTCCGCAAGTTTATCGGCGAGGGGGACCGCCAGTATTTAACCGGGTTGAAACTGGGTGGCAATCGTATCCTGATATTGCTTGACGCATCGGCCAGCATGCTCGACCAGACGATCGTAAATATTATTCGCCGCCGCAATATGTCGGATGACGCGAAATTGAGGTCAGCCAAGTGGCAGCAGGCGGTGGCCACGGTTGACTGGCTGCTGTCCCAGTTCCCCAGGAGCAGCTGGTACCAGATCTATGCCTTCAGCAGCGAGGTTTCTGCGGTACTTCCAGATACCCTCGATGATTGGCTGGAGATTGACAATCGGGAAGAGCTGGACAGCGCCATCGAAAACATGCGCCAGGTCATACCGGAGGGGCCCACCAACCTTGAAAATGCATTTCAGGCGGTGTCGAGAATGGCGCCGCACCCGGACAATATTATCCTGATCACCGACGGCTTGCCGACGCAGGGTAGCCGCGGTAACAGGGGGAATACCATTACCGGCAAGCAGCGAGAGCGGCTATTTGCGCAGTCGCTACGGGCGCTGCCCGTGGGAATCCCGGTCAATGTTATCCTGGCACCACTCGAGGGTGATCCCATGGCCGCGTCGAGCTTCTGGAAGCTGGCGATTGCAACCGGTGGCTCGTTCCTGAGCCCGTCGCGGGATTGGCCATGATGGTGGCACTTGCTACCCCAGGAGGGCGCCGATGCTAAAGCGGCGCGCCCAGGCGGAGATCAGCATATCCTTCCTCGATGTGATTTGCTGCGGATTTGGTGCGATCATCCTGCTGTTGATGATCACCAAGATCGTGGAGCCGATCGTGTTGGAGGAATCGACGGTTAACCTGGAAGGGGCCATTGCCGACCTGCAGGAAAATCTGTTCGAAATTCGCGGTGAGACCCGGGTTCTGAATCGTGACCTTACCGTGAAGAACGAGCAGCTGTCGGCATTGCGCCAGAAGGTGGCGCGTCTGCAGGGGGATTTGTCGAGCTTCCGCTCGGAATATGAAGCATCACAGCAGACCGCTACGGTGAGTTCCCGGGTGCTGGGCGAACTGGAGATCGCCCGCCAGTCGCTGACCGAGGAAATGGAGCGCCTGTTGGGCAGGGACTACCGTCGCAAGAACGAATTGATTGGCGGTATTCCGGTCGACAGCGAATATATCATTTTTGTGATTGATACCTCCGGTAGCATGTTCAATTACAGTTGGGCGCGGGTGCAGGAACAATTGGTCGCCACCCTGAATATCTACCCCAACGTGAAGGGCCTGCAGATAATGAACGACATGGGCGACTATATGTTCAGCCGTTATCGCGGCCAATGGATTCCGGATACACCGGGGCGGCGCAAGGTTATACTGCAGCGCCTGCGCACCTGGAACCCGTTCAGTAATTCCAGCCCGGTGGAGGGCATTACACGGGCGATTCGCGCCTTTTACGCGCAAGACAAGAAAATCAGTATTTATGTGTTCGGGGATGAATTTACGGGAAAGTCAATCGAGGAAGTGATCGACGTG
>CAMYKE010000476.1 GCA_947258895.1 uncultured Pseudomonadales bacterium
AATACTAAGCCTCGTTTTGGCGGCGCTTTTTTATTTCTGTTGAATGTCTCTTATGTGTCGTTTTGCGCCTGTCGCCAGTTCATCTCGTGACCGGCAGCTTAGTGGCGAGACCGGCTGTAGATGCGCCTTCATAGATACGCGCTCAGCAAAACTCACGACCGTCGCCTGTCAGGCAATTTTCAAATTCGATATTGAACGTGTTGGATTGAGTCTTAGCTTGTACACTTTAGCCAGGATTGAGTGCGGGTATCAGCGGTCCTAATTGCATTACCAGCGATAAAATAGAGGCGACGTTTCCCAGCGATGAAAGCACCTCGGTTACGATTACTCTGTTAGGCACCTGTTTTGATAATTGTTGCCTAAGGGTACACACATCCACGAGATGATCCTTAATCTCAGATCGGCTCATTGTTGCATTGCGCAAGGCCTCGTCAATTTGTTCGAGAAGCTTATCAATTTCAGGATTAACGGTAACGGACTGATCAACATTACTCGAATGAACAGATTCCGCACTATTCTGCACTTTGCCGATGTTGACGCCCTGATCAATCAAACTCTGGCCTTTGAACCTCTTCAACTCCGCCAGGTATTTCTCGTACGTGCGATGCTTGAGTACCTGTGTTCCAGAATACGTTAGCCCCATAGGGAAAACGGCCGAGTAGTGCCCAGTATTTATTCCATCAGGAACCAGTCGGCTTGGCGGTAAATCTATTAGCCCCTTATCCCTAAGAGCGATAATTTTAGTGGCGAAATGATCAAATTCTTCTTGAGTTTCTGCGCTATTATTTTCCGGTTCAAACGGGCCCGAGCGATGCTTAACAAGCTGCAGCGTTTTAAATAGCTCCTTATCTAAAACAACTTCCAAGATTTAGTCCTCTAGCGGGCGAGTGAGGCGGCATTATCTCAATCCTAGAGCTATGAATTCAATGGTGGCAGATGCAATTAATTTCCCATGCCTATCGCAGCATTAAAGAAAACAGTGGGTTATTTTTGGGTGGTAAGGCAGAAAATCGGCCCAAGGTACCCAAGACGACAGCAATGGTCCAAAAACCATCAGTCGTGCGCAACCCGTAACAGCATGCTTATGAGGCCGCCGGCCTCAGAATAATTATTATCGGGAACGATCCCATGCAATTTAATTACTCATGTTCTTGTGCAGATTTCTAATACAAGTGTCCGCTGAGTGGCAAAAAGGTGAAAGACAGGAGTGGGTCGTTGGTTCTTCATAACAAAGTTTTGAAAAAACTACCGAGCTCCAGAAATAAAGTTTTGATAAAACTGCTGGTTAGACCTAAAAGCAGCCGGTTGCGAACCTGAAAATTCGTTACTGTATTTTCAAAAAATATCCGAACGCGAATAGTAAATTAAGTAACCTATCCCCCGAATTGCCGCAGACGGTTGGCAATATTCTCCAGCGCCACGGTATCTTGCCCGCGCCACAGCGTCAACATACGACGACGTCGGCAGATTATATCGGTACGCACATGGCCGTACTCGCCGGAACCGACTTTTTCGTAGTAGCAGTTATGACACTGCGCGGATGAGTCACTTACTATGGGCTCTTCTTCATTCATCTTGACCGCCGCAAGGTTGGGATCGCAGGAATAGCTCCTCACCCGATGGAAGCTTGGATGAAGCAGGTCGCCAGAAACGTAATGATGGACGAATGGGGCGTTCTCCATAAGTGCAAGTATTTCATCCATCGTCGAAATACCAGGTATTGCCTGTCATTTCGGAAATTCATCGAATCGGGTGATGTGAAACCACTGCGACTCCCGGCACGCAGCCCGAATTTGAATGCGTTTTCTGAACGCTGGGTAAAATCGATCAAAGACGACTGTCCATCGAAATTGATACTGTTTGGTGAAACATCGTTAAGGCGGGCACTGCGTGATTATCTCGTCCATAATCATGCCGAACGGAATCATCAAGGCAAAGACAATGTCCTGTTATTGCCAACCGCCACGAAAGCAATTAACCATGGCGGCAGTTTAATAGGATGCAATGAACGTTTAGGTGGACTGTTGAAATACTACCATCTGGAAGCTGCATGAATATTTTGACCACACGGGGATTCAGGGTCTGGAAGGTGGATCGGTCGGGATCAGTGACCGGACCGGGCGTGGCTGAGGAAGAAGCGCAGCATCTCGACACTCGCGTCCGGCCCCTGGGGATCGGTGTAGGAACCGTTCAGACTGCCGCCCGCCCAGGCGTGACCGGCACCATGAATCTGCCACTGTTCCAGGATCGCTCGACCGTCGGCATCGGTATACCGGGTGCGGGTATGGCCATGTCCCCCGGGGGTGCTGCCCCTCTCCACCTCGGTTTGCCAATCGATACCGGTCTCGGTCATGATCGTCCGCCACTGCTCGACGATCCGCTC
>CAMYKE010000477.1 GCA_947258895.1 uncultured Pseudomonadales bacterium
TGGCAGTCAGGTGATACGCGGGTTCGTCCAACTCGCGGACGCGCAGTCGATGGCGCGCGAAACTCTTGAACGGGCAGCTAGCCTGGTCCTTGAGCAACTGCGCACCACCGGCGCTACGCCCCGAATCCGATCGCAGCGCGGGTCCCTCGGTGTCGCTCAGTTGCGTGACGGGATGCTGCGCGTAGCACTGCCGGTAGGCGATATGTTCGGGACTCACGGTCGGCGATTGCGGCGTCTCCGCTTCGATTTCAGGCAGTTCCGCTATCAGGCGACTCGGCCGCAGGGCTTCATCGTCCCTCGCCAGCGCATAACTGAGGGTGACTTCGCCGGCGCTGTGCAAGTACGTTTCCAACAGCGCCCGGCTGATCTCCAGTTCACGCTCCGCAGTGGCATGGGGCATTCCGGTTTCGCGCTGGACAAGGTGGGGAATGAAGGGATTGGGACGGGCCGGCGCGGGCCATTGATCGTCATTCATGCCCATCAGCCACAACACATCGAATTGCAGGCCCGCACCCTCGAGCAAACCCAGCACCTGGATCGGCGCGGTATCGCTGCGGACCTGGAATTCAATCGCACGTACCTGGCGATTCAGCTGCGCCAAAGCCGCCTCGACCGTCAGCTTACCGAGCATCGCGTCCAGTGCCGCGAGCTCTTCCAGCGCCTGCTGCCAGCGCTGCAGTTGCTGGAACTCGTTGCTGTCGAGGGTGCGTGCCCCTGGCCATTGCAAGGCTTTGAGCTGTTGCTGGAAGACCCTGATCCAGTCCGAGATGGCTGCGGATCTCGCCTTGCCGGTTTGCTCCGGGGCGAGCGCGAAGAACGCCTCCAGGCTGTCCAGCAAAGGGTCTGATGCAACGCCGCGGGCCTGTTCATGCAGCCGCTGCAGTGCCTGCAGTAGTTGTGGCCGGGTGTAGGAGGGGATGCCGATTCGGCGCAGGCCTCGCTCAAGGTGGCCGGCGCCGCCGAAACGGGGGTTCAGAAAAAAAGGTGAGCGCAGCAATCCCAGCAATTCCCGGGTGTCGATCTGGCGCGCGTTAAGCCGCAGCAGGCCAAGCGCGGTATAAATTAGCGGCGCCTGCGCCAGGCTCGGGCTGGCGCTGATATTGAATACTGCCGGTGGCTGGGCCAGGAATTCGTTGCTGGTGCGGGGTTGGTGGATGGCACGGAAGACACGTTCTACCTCGGCCCGTCGCTGCGCCAACTCGGGGATGATGACCCCGATTCGTTGCTTGCCGCGGGCCAGCATGGTCTCGCTCCACCGCGCCGCCGTCGCGATTTCCTCGCTCGCATTGGCACAGCCCCGGCGCCGCACGTTTGCAGCGCGACCCGGCGCTGGTGCGTTGACCAGGTGTTCGGAGGCCAGGCCGAGCAATCTCTCCAGCAATGGGGAGAGGCTCTGGAAACCTGCCAGGACGATGGCGCGAGCGGCCGGAAGGCAGCCATCGGCGAACCCGTCGCTCACCTGGCGGGTCCGGGTCGCCGGGTCGACCCAGCCGTGCCGGGCACACTCGCCTTCGTATACCTTGGCCCAGCGCGCGAACTGGCTGGTATCGGGATGAGCAGAAAATGCCTGGCTGATCGGTTGTTGCCAGTGACACAAGGTCCGATAGGCGGCTTGGGCGAGGCGAGCGGTGGCATGGGGTTTAAGCAGCAGGTGCGGGGAGGTTTGCTGGATCACGCGTTCCCATAGCACCAGGTCCTGGTCGGTGGTCAATGCCAGCAGTTCGTCGGACTGGGCCAAATCCATCCAGCGCGCCTGCAACCAGTCGTCCAGTGCGACCACTGTGCTCAAATCGGCCGGGGACCGAGCTGCCGCTTCTGGCGCGGGCTCGGGACCGGCATCAGCTTCGCCCAAGGCCAGCTTGAGCTGTTCAGCGAGACGTCGATTAGCCGTGATCACCACGCTACCGGGTGTCGCGCAGGCGCTAATTCGCGCGGGATCAATAAATACTGGTGGCATTGCGTATTTGCTGTACTTGCGTTTCATTGACTCGACAGTACCCGGGTGCCCGGACAACAAATTCTCCGCCGCTGGCGCAGTCGGGAGGCAGGGCCAGGGGCGATCAAACAGCGTTGGTCTTGGCTGCCGATAACGATTATCATTGCCCGGACAAGCCAGTGGCCGGCCGCGCAGTATCGCGCGACCCTGCAGTGGCTTCCTGGGAGCAGTTATGCCGGTTGAGTTCAGCAACAAACTCGTCGTCGCGATCTCGTCTCGCGCACTTTTCGACCTGTCGGAAAGCCACGAAGTGTATCAAAAAGAAGGGCTGAAGGCCTATGCGGAATACCAGATTGCCCGTGAAGACGAGCCGTTGGCGCCTGGTGACGCGTATCCCCTGGTACAGAAGCTGCTGCGCATCAATGGGCTCCTGGGTG
>CAMYKE010000478.1 GCA_947258895.1 uncultured Pseudomonadales bacterium
AGCCTTCTTGATCGTGTGACATTTTTAATCGCTGAACCACCTCTCCTCTAATCGCCATCAAACCACCGATTCGACACAACCTTTCGCACCCCTGATTCGGGAAAGAAATAATAACCTGCCCCTCATTATGTCTGGCTCAACTGACGTTAGGAAGATGACTCTATTTCAAGACAAAAGTCACCTTTAAATCGACCCTGAAGCCGACGATTTTGCCCTTTTCAACCAATACACTCTGCTCTTTAACCCAAGCGCCCTTGATGTTTTTCACTGTTTCACTGGCCGTTTCGATACCCTGACTAATTGCGTCTTCAAAACTCTTATCGGATTCGGCGCTAATTTCAATCACTTTGGCAACGGACATTTCAATCCTCCTTTCTGACATTATCCAAAATCGTCTCTAAAAACGGCTTAAGACAAATAGCTCACTCCTAACTCTCATTCCTCACTCAAAATAATTCTCTTATCAAAAAGTAAATTTCCAGTCATATATCCCACTTTCCGCGCATTTCAATTTAGACTTTTCGCGATTTAACCTCTTCTAGATGACTGATATAGCTGGCTTTATTTTCTGCAGTTCGTCATGCGAAATCGTCTCAACTGTGAGTGGCGCCTCCTATAGGCGACAATTTTCATACCTGATGAAATCGTTATCGTCCTTAGCGATTTTGTCAAGTTGAATCCTAGACCCCGCCGAATTCCATATCCGGCGTTGAACCAACCCGCGGTATTCATGGGACGCGACTCTTTTATCAAACCTTGTCGGTAATTTTTTTCTACCGTGGGGCTGGACGTTCTCTTTCAGCAAGCGTACAGTAGGCTCGTGGAAAGAAAATGAACCCAGATCAATTACCCATTGCCAAACCTTTGCATTTCTGTGGGGAATCGGTATCAAACCAACAGCTGGTGTTGATTACCCAGATCGTCAAGCGTTATGGTGGACTGAGTCGTACCGAGTTGGCCAACACCCTGTGCGAGCTGCTTGATTGGTCGCGGCCCAACGGCAAACTCAAAACCGTGGAATGCCGGCAGTTTCTGGAACAACTGCAAGAACACCATTTATTGCAGTTACCCGAACTCCGCAACAAGGGCCGGGGTAAAAGCCAGAAGATCGCCCTCACGGCGGTCAGTGCCGAGGCGCAGCGACTGCAAGGCACGGTCAAGGACTTTAAACCGATCAGCCTGCGCCTGGTCGCAACGGCACAACAGCGAACGCTGTTTCGCGAGCTCATCGAACGCTACCACTACCTGGGGTATCGTATCCCTTTTGGTGCCCACTTGTGTTACCTGATCGAAGCGTCGCAGCCTGCACCGACGGTGGTCGGGGCACTGCAGTTTTCCTCACCGGCCTGGCGCATGGCCGCACGTGATGACTGGATTGGCTGGACGGATACGCTGCGTACACGCCAGCTGCAACGCATCGTCAATAATTCCCGTTTCTTGATTCTGCCCTCGGCGCGCATCAAGTATCTGGCCAGTCACGTGCTCTCACTGGCGAGCCGGCGTTTGGTCAGTGACTGGCAGGCAAGCTACCATGTCAAACCGTTGTTGCTGGAGACGCTGGTCGATACCCAACGGTATTCAGGTGTTTGCTATCGTGCCGCCAACTGGCTCGAACTGGGCCAGACCAGCGGTCGTGGCCGTCAAGACCGTACCCATACCCGCCATGGCGCCTCCCCCAAGCGTCTGTTCGTTTATCCGCTGCGGGCCGATGCCCGCGCATCGCTTCGAGGCGACGGCGGCCAATGACAAAACAGCAGGTGGAAAACCGATGGAAACGCTGATCCGCAAACGCATTGGCGAAATCCCGGTTCTGAAAACGGTCATCCAACGATTGAGATTGCGCGAAATCCTGCTCAGCCACATCAAACCCCATGGCAACGAAACCGTACCGGCGGTGGATACCCTGCTGGTGCTGGTATGGAATATCGCTTGCGGGCGGCAACCGCTGTATGAATTGCCCGAGTGGGTCGCAAAGCTCGACAGCGGGTTGCTGGGGCAGACGATGGATGAGGACGAGAATCCTTATGGTGACGACCGCTTTGCCAGAGCACTGGATAAGCTCTATGCGGCTGACAGGGCCTCGATAACCACCGATATCGCCCTGCGGGTGATCGAGAACACCGGCGTTGACCTGAGCCAGTTACACAACGATTCCACTACGGTAAAGAGCTTCGGGAGCATGCCGGGCAAGACCGCCACGGGGTTGTACTTTACCCAGGGCCACAGCAAAGACCATCGCCCCGATCTCAAGCAGATCGTCTACAACCTCACGATCAGTGCCGATGGCGCGATCCCCATTCACTACAAAACCTACCCGGGTAATCGTACCGATGATACCCTGCACATTGAGACCTGGAATGCGCTGCG
>CAMYKE010000479.1 GCA_947258895.1 uncultured Pseudomonadales bacterium
CTGCCGGCGATAACTGCCAGCTGCACCGCGGCAAGTTCGCTCACCTGGCTCGGGGTCGGCCCGCCGCGACGACACACCACCTGCTGCGCCACCTCCTGGTAGCTCGGCCCGAACACAAAGCGCTGCCGGCGTTTGCGGGTTATCGACAGGCCCGCCGCCCCCAGGTCCGCCTCCCCCGCCTCGATGCTGTTCAGTAGCGCCCGCACCGTATCCTTTAACTCGAAGCGGGGCGTCACCCCCAGATACTCCGCAAATGATGTGACGCGCTCATATTCATAGCCGGATTGGCGGCCATCCCGATCCAGGAAATACGTAGTGGGACCGTTTTGTGTCAGGACGACCAGTTCGCCGCTACGCTTGATCTCGGCGAGCGAGCGCGCCATCCGCTGCTGTGTTTCCGGCTGCCATGAATCGACAAACAGATATAGCAGTAGCGCCACCGCCGCCAGGGCAATAAAGTCGATATACAATCGTTGCACCGCTTGCTAGCTCCAGACAGAAGGTGACTCTTCGCTTGCCAGTAATTCATGCAAACACCAAGGGTAGCACAGAACCTCGTGCCGACTATTGGCCGCCCAGCAGTATTTCCTTGGCCCGGTTTATTTTCGCAGCAAGGTAATCGCTGCCACCCCGGTCAGGGTGAAATTTTTGCATTAAACTGCGGTGCGCCTTGATGACCTGCGCTTTGCTCGCCGACTCTTCCACTCCCAGGATTTCCGCCGCCTCATTTCGCGTCATCTCGCCGTCGTGCCCATAGTGCCGATTATTGTCCGCGCTCGACACACTGAATTGAGTTTGCCAATCCGGCCCGAAACGGCGTTGGAGGTATGCAATGAGCAGTGCCCTGGAATCACTGTCCGCCGCAGTTTCCACCATCACTTCGCGAAGCTGCTCGACCGCCAGCTGCGCCAACTCGGAGCCGCTGTATTTTCCGGCCAGCACGGCACCGCTCATCTCGCCAGTGCGGTGGTCGAGGGTCATGCGAAAATAATGGCTCTGGACGGTGGATGAACCGCCGCCGGATCCCCGTCCGCTCCCGGACGCGCTCGAACCACCCTGTTTCCTGCTGCGGTGCGCCTGGAACATCCTGACCAGGGGCAGGAAACGCAGCAAGCCCGATAAGCGGCCGAGAAATGGCAGCAGCCCCGCAAAAAACGCGAACATCCAGTGCAGACGTCCGGAGGCGGCAAGGATGACGACCCCCGCGATGATCGACCCAATCAGTACATACAGGAAACCACGGGAAAATTTGGCGGGATCTTTTCGGTACAACAGCCGCAACGACAGATAAATAATCAGGCACGCGACCAGCGCGATGAAAATACGCATCGCAGGCGCCTATTTTTGCTCCAGCTGGCGCGTCAGGTTCGCCAGCGCCGCTGACGACTTACCCAGCTTGCGGAGAGCCTCGGAGCCCCCGGTCGCATACGCGGCCACGCCGTTGAGCAGTGCCCTGAGTTGTGCCGCGCTGTGCTGATCGAACCGCGAATAGGCGCCGCCGGACAACCGTGCGATGTCGGCAAATGTTTGCGCCGCGCGAGCGTCGTAGCCCTCCTGAAACATAAAGGCGGGTACCCCGCGCAGCCCCATTTCACCCGCCACTTCACATAGTATATCGGGATTCTCCTCCATGCAGTCTCCCACAAAAGCGAGCGCATTTACGCGTGCCAATTTGTGCTCCGCCAGGGTATGGCGCAACACGCGTTCGATCTGGGTCTGGCCCCCGGCGCAAGATACCTTGTGCATGAGTCGATGCAATGCGTCCGCGTCACTGAGCCAGCTACTGGAGCGGCATTGCCGAAAACCCCTGTAGAAACAGAGCTGGATATCCAGTTTTCCGGTCGCAGCAGCGGCATCAAACATGTCCGCCTGCAGCGCACAGGCCATGTCCCAGGCAGGCTGGCGACTCGCGGTCGCATCCAGTGCGAAAATCAACCGCCCCTTTGCCGCGCCTGATGGTGCGAGCTCGCCTGAACGCTTGAGGAATACATCGACCTCAGCCTTCGAGGAGGGACGCTGCAGTTGTTTGTCGCGGTCGCTCATAACACGGTATTTTAGGACTTATCGGCCACCTGTACACCCTGTTCCGGCGGACACAAGCGTCGCGGCATAAAGTTCAGTACGCGCCGGGGATACGTCGTGAGGCGCCTCAATAAAGTGCGCTTGCGGGAGAGGAACCAATCGATCATGGCGGCCATTTCTGACGCATGGGTCAACAGGAACAGGTGCCCCCCCTCTACGACGACGAGCTGAGAATGCGGGATTTTGCGTGCCAGCAGTTTCGCATTTTCCAGCGAGATCAGAGAATCATCCTTGCCACCGAGAATTAGGGTAGGCTGGCGCAATGAGTGCAGCCAATGAATACT
>CAMYKE010000480.1 GCA_947258895.1 uncultured Pseudomonadales bacterium
TGAATCGGTGGAGATTTGGCTCAAGGACGCGAATAGCAGTTGCCTGATCGGCGCGCCAGATGACAGCGCCTGTAAGTACGTCGTAATGCCCATGCGGCTTTAGGCCGGCGCCCGCAATGGGCCTGGCACACCTGGAGATTCGGGATTTTCGCTGTCTCGCGGAGGTTCGCGCAGACTTGCACCCGACCGAGAATTACTTCATCGGACCGAACGGGGCGGGGAAAACCAGCCTGCTTGAGGCAGCGTTTTTTCTTGGGCGGGGCCGCTCCTTTCGAACGCACCGCACAGGGCGGCTGGTTCGAGAGGGCGCAGAGGCGTTTGAGGTGGTGGGACACGCTGGTTGGGCGGGTCACGACGTGGTGCTGGGCGTGCGCGGGAGCGCTAAGGGGGTGGAGGCGCGGGTGGGCGGCGCGGCGGCGCCAACGCTTGCGGCGCTTGCGGAGCGGCTGCCCGTTCAGGTGATAGACCCGGACGTGCACAAGCTCGTCGAGGAGGGGCCGGGGCACCGGCGCCGATTTGTCGACTGGGGCGTGTTTCACGTGAAACAAGGCTTTCTCATCGCGTGGAGAAGATACCGGCGGGCGCTCAAACAGAGAAATGCTGCGCTGCGGCAAAACCAGCCGCCCGCAGCGATTGCCACGTGGGACGCCGAATTAACCGATGCCGCACACCGGGTCACAGGCCTGAGGAGCGCCTATATCCAATCGCTCTCGGAACCCGCCGCGGCAATTGCCCTGGAGCTGCTAGGCGAGCCCGTTGAGCTCTCTTATCACCCTGGCTGGCCGGTGGATACGACGTTTGAAGAGGCGCTGGAGGCAAGCCTGGCGCGGGACCGGGAGAAGGGCGCCACACAACCCGGCCCCCACAGGGCCGACCTGAAGATCCGGCTCGGTGGCCGGATCGCCCGGGATCACGTGTCCCGCGGCCAACAAAAAATGCTGGCGGCAGCGCTCATCCTGGCGCAGCTGGAGGTGCTGCAGGCGGCCACTAACGCGCCCGGCGTCCTGCTCCTGGACGACCCCGCGGCCGAGCTAGACCGGAAGGCGCTTCGCAGGCTTCTGCAGCGCGTTTCAACCATGCAGGTGCAGCGGCTGATTACCGGCCTGGATGACCGCGGGCTGCTTCCGCAGCAGGACGCCGCGCGCTTCCAGGTGACCCGGGGAAGGGTGTCTGAAATGGTATAATGGTTCGGTTACGCCCTGACAAAAGCAAACGGAACCCCAAAGCATGGCCGAAGGCAAGAAATACGACTCCACCGACATCAAAGTCCTGCGCGGCCTGGAGGCCGTTCGCAAGCGTCCGGGCATGTATATCGGTGACACGGACGACGGCACCGGCCTGCACCACATGGTCTTCGAAGTGGTGGACAACTCGATCGACGAGGCGCTTGCTGGCTACTGCAAAACCATCACCGTGACTGTGCACGCCGACGAGTCGGTAACGGTAACCGATGACGGCCGGGGCATCCCGGTGGACATTCACCAGGAGGAGGGGCGCTCGGCCGCGGAGGTCATCATGACCGTGCTACATGCGGGCGGAAAATTCGACAACAATTCCTACAAGGTTTCTGGTGGGCTGCACGGGGTCGGTGTCTCGGTGGTTAACGCCCTCTCGGAACAACTTGTGCTGAACATTTATCGCGACAATAAACAGCACCGACAGGAATACCGGCACGGTGAGCCGATGAGCCCGCTGGAAGCAATCGGTGACACCGAACGCTCAGGCACAAGCATCCGCTTCAAGCCGAGCGCACAGACGTTTACCAACATCGAGTTTCATTATGAGGTGCTCGCAAAGCGCCTGCGTGAACTTTCTTTTCTTAATTCCGGCATCCGCATCGAGCTGATTGATGAGCGCAACGAGCATCACGACGTGTTTGAGTACCAGGGGGGAATCCGGGCGTTTGTTAAGCACCTCAATCGCAACAAAACACCGATCCACCCGAACGTCGTGCATTTTTCCACCGACAGGGACAACATCACTGTCGAGGTCGCGCTGCAGTGGAATGACTCGTGGCAGGAAAATATGTATTGCTACACGAACACCATCCCACAAAAAGACGGCGGCACGCACCTGGCCGGCTTTCGGGGCGCGCTTACGCGGACGCTCAAGAATTACATCGACCGCGAGGGCCTTGCGAAGAAAGAGAAGGTGGGCTTCTCGGGAGATGACGCCAGGGAAGGAATGACGGCGGTGCTTTCCGTAAAGGTGCCGGACCCCAAGTTTTCATCGCAGACAAAAGAGAAGCTGGTGTCCTCGGAGGTCAAGGGCGTAGTTGAATCGGCGCTGGCCGAAAAGCTGGAGGAGTTTCTGCTGGAATCACCGCAGGAAGCCAAGGCCATCGTAGGCAAGATGATCGAG
>CAMYKE010000481.1 GCA_947258895.1 uncultured Pseudomonadales bacterium
CGCCGGTCGGTGCTGATCGATTCCACGGCGGATATCCTGCTGTATGGCAATGCCGAACGCGCGCTGGCCGAGGTTGCGTTCCAGTTGTCACGGGGCCGGCTGGTAACGGACCTGTCGGATATTCGCGGCACCACCATCGTACGCAAGGCAGTGCCCGCGGGGTGGACCGAGATCGACTCCAGCCGCATCGACTGGTCGAGCCAGATCGACAAGTTACCCAACCCTTATGAATACGGCAATGAGAGTAGCAGTTGCGAATCCGATGAGCGAGTTGCGACCAGCGACGCGGTGGCGGGCCGCGAGCAACGGGACGCGGTGCAGCCGCTGCGAATCATCCCGCTGCCGCTGGCTAGCCGGGAGCTCAAACGGAACGAGGTGGCGCACGACAAGGTGTATATTCGCCTGCCATCATTCGAAAAAACCCGTAATGACGCGGTGTTGTATGCCCACGCGTCACGGGTGTTGCACCAGGAGAGCAACCCCCACAATGCGCGGGTGCTGGTGCAAAAGCATGGCAATCGTGAGATCTGGGTCAATCCGCCGCCCATCCCGCTGTCCACCGCAGAACTCGATGCGGTTTTCGAATTACCCTACCAGCGGCGACCGCACCCGAGCTACGGCGACGCGGTGATTCCGGCCTATGACATGATCAAGACCTCCGTGAATATCATGCGGGGTTGTTTTGGCGGCTGCACCTTTTGCTCGATTACCGAGCACGAGGGGCGGGTAATCCAGAGTCGGTCGGAGGAATCGGTCCTGAAGGAAATCGCCAGAATCCGTGACGAGGTCCCCGGGTTTACCGGCAGTATTTCCGACCTGGGCGGCCCTACGGCGAATATGTACCATCTTAACTGCAAGGATGACACGATCCAGGCCAACTGCCGGCGCCTGTCCTGCGTATACCCGACCATCTGTAAGAACCTGGTCACCGATCATAGCCCTACCACCCGGCTGTATCGCAAGGCCCGTGCCATTCCCGGAATCAAGCGGATCCTGATCGCTTCGGGCCTGCGCTACGACCTGGCGGTACTGGACGAGGAGTATGTCAGGGAACTGGTTACCCATCATGTCGGCGGCTATCTCAAGATCGCGCCTGAACACAGCGAGGATGCCACCCTCAGCAAAATGATGAAGCCGGGCATGGGCAGTTACCATGCGTTCAAGAACATGTTTGAGAAATATTCCCGGCAAGCCGGCAAGAAGCAGTACCTGATTCCCTATTTTATCGCGGCGCATCCGGGCTGTACCGATGAGGACATGTTGAACCTGTCGCTGTGGCTCAAGCACAACAAGTTTCGAGTGGACCAGGTACAGACCTTTTATCCATCACCGATGGCACTGGCGACCGCCATGTACCACTCCGGCCGCAATCCGCTGAAGAAACTGAACTACAAGAAGGGTGAGCGGGTGTTTGCCGCCAAAAGCGTTGAGCAACGCCGCCTGCAGAAGGCGTTTCTGCGCTATCACGACGAAAAGAACTGGGGTTTCCTGCGAGCATCGCTCATCAAGATGAAGCGCGGGGACCTGATTGGAAATAGTCCTGGTCACCTGGTCCCCGAGGACCAGCAACGCCCCGCGTTCGGCAAGCAGCGAAAATCGACCGGGAAAGGTGGATCTGCACGTTTTAACAAGGCCCGTGGCGGCCAGTGGAGCAAGTGAGCGTTGGGCTCGCGCTGCGTAGATGATAATTAGTCTGGGCGAGATACTGTGCGTCGCCATCCTGGCAGCCGGACTGGTGTACTGGTGGAAAGCCCAGGGCCTGAAGGAACTGGCGCTGCGCGCCACCCGCCAGTATTGCAACCGCTATGACGTGCAGCTCCTCGACGAATCCCTCGTGCTGCGTAAAATCTCCATCACTCGCAATAGCCGGGGTTTGCCCGCCCTGGTTCGCACCTATACCTTCGAATTCACCGCAACCGGCGAGGAGCGCAATCACGGGACCACCAGCGTGGTTGGCAACCGGGTGGAGGCGGTGCAACTCGATCCGTATCGATTTAGCTAGGGAGCCCGGGAACCTTAACCAACGCGATAGCGGTCGCGGATGATACGCCGCGCCAGGATTCCAGGGCTTGAACAGGTCTACAGCATGAAACATCCAGGGGTGGCAAAAAAGCTCAAAAGCGCTTCTCTGTTAACGGGCCTGGTGGCGTTGCTCATATTGCTCTATCCGGCCGCAATCATGGCCCAGGCCCAGGCCCAGCAGCGGGACTTACAGGAAGAGTGGCTTACGATAAATAACCACGAAGATCAACAAGTTCGAAAGGATTGGTGGCAATCCCTCAGTACACAGCAGGTGAGTGCATATGTTCGGGCCGGAGCCGATCTAAATGCAAAAGACCGGCGCGGCTGGACGCCTT
>CAMYKE010000482.1 GCA_947258895.1 uncultured Pseudomonadales bacterium
TGGTGCAGCGCGGCGTCAAAACCTTGCCCGGCTTCGTGCTTGCCTCGGTTGGCTTCGTTGCGAATGCAGTGCAGACGGAGGTTGCCACATCTGGTATTCGGCTGATGTTCTGCGCGATACCCGCCGTCCTGATTTTTATCGGCAGTATTTTTATGTTCTGGTATCAGCTCGATCGGAAGTTTCTCTGGCAGATGGAAGCCGACATGTACAAGCGCCGTCACCCGGATGCAAAAGGCGATGAAGTACACGCGCTGGCGACTCCACACCTGGATTAGCCCCCACCGGCCTTTCTAACGCGCGGGGTGGTGAGCGGTCGGGATGGAGATCGCGTTGCAAGCCACGCGGGAATTTGGGGATAGCTTGGAGTGACCCCGGGTATCCCGCTCAGCCTGGGTAAAGCGTAAAACTGATCACCAAATAGAGCACGTACCCAAGCAGTAACAAGGCACCTTCGAGCCTGCTCAGGCGCCGCCCGGTAAAGAGAAACAAAATCAACAGGAGCGCGGTTCCCAGCATTGCCCATTGGTCGAACTCCAGCATTCGGGCGGGTACCGGCAGCGGTTGCAGCAACGCGGATACGCCCAGAATTCCCAAAAGATTGAAGATGTTGCTGCCCAGGATATTGCCTACGGCAACATCGGCATGGCGCCGCACCGCGGCGAGCACGGAGATTGACAGCTCGGGCAGGGAGGTGCCCACCGCTACCAGGGTCAGCCCGATCACCGCTTCGGAAACGCCCAGTTCCCCGGCAATGGATACAGCACCCAGCAAGAGTACTTTCGAGCCGCCAATCAGCAGCAACAGTCCCAGGCCGACAGCCAGCAGCACCATCACAGGGGACCTGGGCAGCTCGTGCACTTCCTCCCCCTCTGCCACGTGCATTTCAGCCGAGGGGATGGTGCCGGAGCGTTCGCTTAAATAGGCCCAGACCAGGTAGGCGGCGAGGGCCGCCAACAGGAACAGCGCATCCAGCCGGGCCAGCGCACTCCCTCCTGCGAGCAGCAGAAACAGCAGGCTGGCGGCAACCACTACCACCGCATCCCGGCGCAAAGCGAGCGGCCTGACCGCCAGCGGTGTGATCATTGCGCAAAGCCCGAGAATCAGCAAGACATTGCCGATATTGCTCCCCACCACGTTGCCCAGTGCGATATCGGGCCGACCGCTGACCGCGGCATCGACGGAAACCACCAATTCCGGCGCCGAAGTGCCGAATCCGACGATCACCAGACCGCTCAGCAGCGGCGAGATCCCAAACCGGTGCGCTGCGGCCAGTGCGCCGCGAATCAGTGCCTCGCCGCCCGTGGTTAGCAATAGCACTCCGGATGTTAGGTAGATCAGGTCGAGCAGCACTCTAACCGCCAGCCGGGAGGGGAGGAATTTGGGGTCAGGGAATTTAGGGTCAGGGGAAAATTCAACAGTCCGCTCCTGGCTTTCAGCGGAAGTGGCGCAGGTAAACTAATGAGCGGCCGCTACCAAATGCGGCCTGACAGCTCTTACCGAAGCGTTCGCCAGGACGCCAGAACAAGTCTGAACCGGAACAGCTTACCCGAAGATGGTTTCGAGGGATAAACCCTCTTTCTCCATAATACCCCGCAACCGCTTAAGAGCTTCCACCTGGATCTGACGAACCCGCTCCCGGGTCAGGCCAATCTCCAGGCCGACTTCTTCCAGGGTACTCATTTCATACCCCAGCAGTCCGAACCGGCGTGCTACCACCTCACGCTGCTTTTCGGATAATTCCGACAGCCAGCCCGTCAGGTTGCAATGCAAATTCGAATTCTGCAGCAGTTCGGAGGGGTCGGTAACGTTTTCCCCGGTGATATTCTCCACCACCGAGCGGTCCGAATCCTGCCCCATCGGTACATCGACAGAGGTGACCCGCTCATTGAGGCTTAGCATGCGCTTGACATCCTTAACCGGTCGGTCAAGCATTTCGGCGATTTCTTCAGCGGTCGGCTCGTGATCCAGTTTCTGGGTGAGCTCCCGCGCCGCACGCAGGTAAACGTTCAGTTCCTTAACCACGTGAATGGGCAAGCGAATGGTACGCGTCTGGTTCATCAGGGCGCGCTCGATCGTTTGCCGGATCCACCAGGTCGCGTAGGTCGAAAACCGGAAGCCGCGTTCCGGGTCAAATTTCTCGACCGCGCGTATCAAGCCCAGATTACCTTCCTCGATCAGGTCAAGCAGGGTCAAGCCACGGTTAACGTAACGGCGCGCAATCTTGACAACCAGGCGCAAGTTGCTCTCAATCATTCGCTTGCGGCCCGCTTCATCGCCACTCAGCGCGAGGCGCGCGTAATACACTTCTTCCTCGGCGCTCAGTAGCGGCGAGAAACCAATTTCGTTCAGGTAGA
>CAMYKE010000483.1 GCA_947258895.1 uncultured Pseudomonadales bacterium
CCTGTCCTCCTCAATGTGGCTCTGCCACGGTTGGTTACACTCAACGCCTATGGTAATCCACGAGCGTTGAGGTAGGACAGGTCAAATCATTATGTCTAGGGTTGCCAGCCGAACTCGGTGAGGTCCACGTGCTTTTCGAGATCGAAAACCACGCCCTCAGCTTCAAGTAATTCGTGCTGGAGTGAACGACCAGCGCTACTGCGGACGCTGATGCGCCCCTCCCGATTGAGTACCCGATGCCAGGGAATATCGGTCTCCTTATCATGCAGCGCCGCCAGAGCATAGCCGACCTGGCGTGGACCGCACCCGACCAGGGTCCCTACCTGACCGTAGGTGGCTACTGCTCCAGCCGGGATTGCGCGGATACACTCATAGATCCGGGGATACAGGTCACTCACAGTTGCTTCACCATCAACAGCGCATCGCCGGTGTAGTGGATCAGGGGGTGTGGCACGATCGGTTCGCGTATTTTTTCGCGGTAACCGAGGCGTTCATAAAGGGCTTTTGCCCGCTGATTCCGGGCAAACACGATCAAACTGAGTTTAGTGTAGCCCAGGCGACGTGCATCCTGCTCTGCGCGCGCCATCAGCATCGAGCCCAGGCCCAGGCCGCGATGGCCAGGAACGAGCGCAACGCCGCAAATGTAATAACTATCGTCTTCTTCGAGTATAGCGTAGGGCCGCAGCACGGGGTCCTCTTCAACATAAGCGGGGTCGATATGCATGGGGAATGCGACCAGCATCCCCAGGATTTCACCATCGTCTTCGACAACGGTGCAGTTTTGATAGCTAAAGTCTGTGCCTTCACGCTCATAACGCCGCTGCCCCGTTAGCAGCGGATCCTCACCGGGTGCGGCATGTTTGCTCCAGATATAATCGGCGATACCGTCCGAAGCAATGCTGTACAGCCTGGCGATCGCGAGACAGTCGGCTTTGGAAGCTGCGCGAAATTGTGGTGAACCAGGCATTGATCGCGACTCCTGATGCTGTGTCGGTGAATATCCCCTTGCAACGGGGTTGCGATTTGCTCGGGCATGAGTATAAAGCTCCTGAAGCGACAGCGAGAACCATCGGGCAGCACCACGGAACTGAAATCATCCAGGCTGTTGCCGCCACTGGTCTGGAATCCCAGGGTCTGGGCGTGGCGTAGACCGAAGCAACCCGGGGAGAGTTCGGCGCGATAACGCTCGTTGCGTCTCGCTTCGATAATCAGGACCCGGTCGCTGACGACCTGGTAGCCGTTGATACGGTGGAGACTCAGGCGCGCCCGATCTGTTGCCCCCGCATATCCGCCGGACAACAGCATACAAATCAGGATTGCAGACAGGGCGCTGGCGAAGATCGCCGTACGAAATGATATTGGGTGGACAGGCATTTACGCGCTCGTGGTTGAAACAGTTTTACTGGTACACCTGGCAGTGTGTTGAAAAACTGTCTGCGTTCCCGCTACGGGACAAAACGGGCATTGGCTGGCCCCGAACACGATTTTCAACACGCTAACGCGTTTGATCCCAAAGCGAGCGGAAAATTCACCCCGGCCGCGGAGAAACATTTTTCGCCAGGGCGATGCCGCGACCGGCCGCGGAGTTGGTATACCCCGTTCCCCGATAGCGCAATTGCCATCGGGAGCAGAGGTGAGGAAGGCAGTTGCCCGAAAGCCGGGACCTTTTCAGAGGCAGGTCTGCGTTTCTGCAGGCCTGCTTATCGCGCCCGCTTCAGCACGCTGAGACTGAAATCCCGATCGCTCAGGCCGGATTGAAATTGGTAATTGTTCCAGAGCAGGGTCGTCTCCTTGCCGGTCTGGTGATTGACCATTTCCATTCGATCAGCGCGCCAGAATTTGTCCAGGTACAACTGGTAATCATGATAGGTAAGGGTTTTCAAGAGCGCCTGCTTGCGATCATAGAACTCTATTTTTAGCGGTTGGTAAGTCTCCTGGTCCATCCACAGGATGCGCAGGGTATAGCCGGAATTCTCATATTGCGGATAGGTTTCGATGACCCATGCGGGGCGATCCGCGACGGTTTCCTCGCGCAGCCATTTATAGCTGTATTTCTCTACTTCCTGGGACGTCAGGTCCTCGTAGGCAAATTCGCTGCCCATGAACGGCCCCGACTTGTTGGCCGATGCGATGCGCTTAGTGCGCTTCAAGGCCGGCAGGAACAGCCATTGGTCATCCGGCTTGAGCGCGTGGGTGTAACTCAGGAACGCCGTGCCCTTGATGTCGCGGGGATTGTCGAAGATCGACAGGCTCTTGTCGCCATCGCCGCTTACCTCGAGGGTCTTGATACGGATATCGCGCACGCTTTCCTGGCCCTGCCGGTTTCGCAGGATCATGGTCATGTCCGCGCTCTGGTCCCCCCACCCGGTATCGCGCCGGTTCGCCTCCTCCACCAGCCGCAGGCCTTTATCTTCAGGGGTTTCCGCAGCGGCCTCAAGCAGCGGCAGGATCAGAAGGGGTATCAGTACGAACCACTTTTGCATTTGGTTTGTCCTCGAGTTTCATAAGCAGGGGAGGTAATAGCAGGAAATCCGCCAGTAGTGCCAGCAGGATCACCACCGCGGTTAATAACCCCATATCGGCACTGAGTTTAAATTGTGAAGTGGCGAGAATAAAGAATCCGCTCGCGAGCACCACTGAGGTGAATAATAGCGCTGTCCCCACCGTATGGAAAGCAGCCCGTACCGCGGCCGCGGCATCGAGGCCTTGCTCGCGTCGCGCGCGCAGGTACTTACTGAGGAAGTGAACCGTATCATCCACCACGATTCCCAGGGTCATGGACGCGACGACGGAGAGGCCAAGGCCGACCTGCCCCTGGAAGTATCCCCACAGCCCAAATCCCATCGCCGCCGGCACCAGGTTCGGGATCAGACTGATGAAACCGATTTTCAGAGAGCGCAGGGCGAACATCAGCAGGCAGGAAATGAGTACCATTGCCGTGGCCCCCGCTAGCAGCATTGCAGAAATATTGCGCGCGCCAATCTCGGCGAACATGATTATCGCGCCGGTGGCGACGGGGTCGCTGATATTCGGCGTGTTTGCGGCCAGCCACTCTTTCGCGCGCTGCTCCAGCGCCAGGATTTCGTTGGTGGACAAGGTTTGCACTGTCACCACCATTCGAGTTGCGGATTTATCGATATCGAGTTCGTTGTTGAGGTCCAGCCCATAGGGCAGGGATAATTCGTAGAGCAACAGGTATTGGGCTGCCAGTTCCCGGTTGTCCGGGAGGCGATACTGGTCGGGGTCGTCGCCGTGCATGTTCCTGTTGAGGCGCTTCATGGTATCGCTGATCGCACTGACATGCATGGTTTCCGGCTGTTGCCTGTACCAGTCCGCAAAT
>CAMYKE010000484.1 GCA_947258895.1 uncultured Pseudomonadales bacterium
GTCCTCGGTGATGGGGCCGGATCCGGCCTGGCTAATGGGGGCACCTACTGAGGCAAGAGGTTGCCGTTCCCGTAACGTTTGGCGTCCTGACAACGGCGGTGGCCTTTGTTCCACTACTTTTTATGGAAGGTTGGCGTGGCGCTATTAACGCCCAAATTGCTTCGATTGTAATTCCCGTTCTTCTATTTTCTCTGATTAAGTAGAATCTCTAATAGCCTGATTATAGCTTCTTACCAGGGAATCTGGGAAAGCTTAAAATCCTGTGAACGGTTGCTCATATATTTATTGTTAGTGAAGAAAACCACGTCCTTTGGGCGTGGTCAGAGTTCAACGGCTTTGCCAGTTGAACGACTCATTGCTACACCTGTTCGCGTTGTCCCCACAACGACGAAACAGGAGAAAAGCAATGAGCCGATTCAGAAAGCTATCACATACACTTTGGCACTGTCAGTACCATATTGTTTGGGTTCCAAAATACCGATTCAGGATTCTTACAGGGAAGGTAGCGACGGAAGTAGAGAGATGTATCAGAGCATTCTCTGAGCAGAAGAAATGTGAGGTAGTGGAACTAAATGTTCAGGTGGATCATATTCACCTTCTAGTCATGGTTCCGCCAAAGATTTCAGTATCTGATTTTGTAGGGATACTGAAGGGTCGTACAGCGATTAGGGTATTCAATAAATTCAAGGAGTTAAAGAATAGGCCATACTGGGGGAACCACTTTTGGGCACGTGGCTACTGTGTTGATACGGTGGGCTTGGATGAAGAAAAGATCCGGGCATACGTAAAGTATCAAGAGAAGCGGGAGCGCGAAGCTGAGCAAAAGGACTTAGATTTCTAACTGAGTGTAGCACTTACTTGGGGACAGCCCGCCTTGCCTCCTTAGGGGGCAAGGCATTCTCATCCCCTTTTAGGGGTAAACCCAATACCGCCCCCTCTGGGGGTGGATTATTTATTTAACCGGCGCCGAACGCAGATCAAGGTGCTGGCTTTTGAGGAGGGCGGTTACTGCCTGTGGAGTAAACGTCTGGAACAGGGTCAGTTCGCCCAGCTCACGGGGGATGGCGCGATCAAGCGCGCCTTGTGTCACACCGAGTTTCTGGCCTTACTCGAAGGGATTGATCTGGTAGTAAAAAAGCGCAGAAAACGCTTTAAAATGGTCGCATGAAAAAGGGGATTTTGTTAAAATATCAGTTGTTTAATCAACAGGATAAACGGTTTTGTCAGTCACTGATCGGGTCATGGAATTAGAGCGGGAAAACGCGCAATTAAGCGCCGATCTTGCGACTCTGACAGCGGACAATACAGCGCTGAAACAGCAGCTGGACTGGTTCAAGCGCCAGCTGTTCGGGGTCAAATCCGAGAAGCGCCTGGACATCGATCCGGCGATCCAGGGCAATCTGTTATCTGCCTTGGGCGTAGCTAACCCGCCACCCCCGAAAGCGATACCGGCCGAGACCATTACCTATCAGCGCCGCAAGAAGGTCCGTGATGGCGCCGTCAATGACACGGGGCTGCGTTTTAGTGACGATGTGCCGCGGGAAATTATTGCGGTCAAGGATCCCGAGATCGAAGCCATCCCGGAAGATCGACGTGAATTGATCGGTGAGAAGGTCACCTATCGCCTGGCACAGCGTCCCGGCAGTTATGTGGTCCTGGAGTATACCCGGCCGGTCTACAAGCTGCTTGACGACCAGACGATCGTTACCACCCCGGCACCAGCCAATGTGCTGGACAAGAGTGTGGTCGATGTCAGTTTCCTGGCCGGTATGCTGATCGATAAGTTCTGCTACCACTTGCCGCTGTATCGGCAGCATCAACGTCTGATGCAAAGTGGTATTCAGATAAGTCGCAGCAGCTTGACGACTTGGGCCGGCCGGGGCATTGACTTGCTCCGGCCCATTGTCGATGCCCAATGCCGGAATACGTTGCAAAGCCGGGTACTGGCGATGGACGAGACACCGATCAAAGCTGGCCGGAAAAAGAAAGGTAAGATGCATCAGGCCTACTTCTGGCCAGTGTACGGCGATGCGGATGAAATGGTATTTCACTATGCCTCGTCGCGTGCTCACCGTCATGTGCAGACCTTCCTGGGGGATTTTACCGGCACCTTGCTCAGTGACGGGTACGATGCCTATGCGGCCTATGCCAGGAAAAAGGACGGTGTGACCCTTGCGCAATGCTGGAGCCATTGCCGCAGAGGTTTTGATAAAGCACAGAACAGTGAACCCAAGGCCAGCGATGAAGCCTTGGCATTGATCGGTGCATTGTATCGCCACGAAGAGATCATTCGTGAGCGGCAGCTCGAGGGCGAAAGGAAGCTGGCCTACCGGACGCAGCACAGTGAATCGCCTATCGGACACAGCATAGTGAACCGGTGGTACAAGCCTTTTGGAGTTGGTGCGATGCACAGTGCCACCAACCGGATTTGTTACCCAGCAGCCCGCTGGCCAAGGCCTTGAAATATGCCATGGCAAGACAGACCAGCCTGCAGGTATTCCTGGGTGATCCGGAGGTACCGATTGATACCAACCACTTAGAGCGGGGGCTGCGTGTCATTCCAACGGGAAAGAAAAACTGGCTATTCTGCTGGACCGAAATCGGTGCCGACCGGGTGGCTATCATTCAGAGCCTGCTGGTCACCTGCAAGCTGCAGGGTGTCGACCCCTACGTCTATCTCGTCGATGTATTGCAACGTATCAGTGAACACCCGGCAAGCAAGGTCATCGATCTGACACCACGCGTGTGGAAAACAAAGTTCTC
>CAMYKE010000485.1 GCA_947258895.1 uncultured Pseudomonadales bacterium
GGAGATGTCCCAGTTCTGGCAGAACTTGCAGGCCAGGTTGCAGCCGGCAGTGCCAAAAGACAAAACGGGGGTGCCGGGCAGAAAGTGGTTGAGCGGCTTCTTCTCGATCGGATCAACGCAAAACCCGCTTGAGCGCCCGTAGGTCGTAAGGACGATCTGATCGCCGGAACGTGCGCGCACGAAGCACAGTCCCCGCTGCCCATCGCGCAGCCTGCAAAAACGCGGGCACAGGTCACACTGCAGGCGCCCGTCTGGTCGCGTGTGAAAATAGCGGCCGGGAAACGTGTTTTCTGCGATGCCTGTTGCCTGTTTGGTGTTCATAGCCGGGCGTCGAACCGCGAATGGAGCTGCCGCGAAAAATTACGGCCTTGCTTTAATTATAGGAAATGGGGTCTAAGCTGAATATATCAACGGAGGCATGCGGGATGAGCACTATTCGCGAGCCGGCCGTGGCCGGCCACTTTTATCCAGGCGTCGCTGAAGAGCTGGCCGCCGGCGTGCGGCAATACCTGGCGCAGGCGCAAACCGTGGAGGGGCCCGTGCCCAAGGCGCTGATCGCCCCGCACGCAGGCCATATCTACTCCGGGCCAATCGCTGCATCGGCGTACGCGCGGCTGCGGCCAGGCCGTAACAGCATCCACCGGGTCGTGCTGGCAGGTCCCAGCCACCGGGTGCCGCTCAGCGGCATGGCCTTCAGCAGCGCGGATGCGTTCCGCACGCCTCTGGGCGATGTCCCCATCGAAAGAACCTCACCGGAGATTCTCGCAATGCCAGGCGTGAGCGTCGTTGAGCGCGCTCACGCGCAGGAACACAGCCTGGAGGTGCACCTGCCGTTCCTGCAGCAGGCGCTCGATAGCTTCGCACTGATCCCGATCGTGGTGGGCGATGCAGAAGCGCAAGAAATAGCCGATGTGCTGGAGGCGCTGTGGGGTGGCTCCGAAACCCTGATCGTCATCAGTTCGGATCTCAGCCACTACCTGGACTACCCTTCGGCGCGTGCTGCGGACGAACAGACCTGTCGGGCCATAGAAAACCTCGAATTCGACGGCATAACGGAGCTGGGGGCCTGCGGCCACGCGCCTATCAACGGCCTGCTCTTCCAGGCCAGCCGCCGGGGCCTGCGTGTGGAAACCCTGGATCTCAGGAACTCGGGGGACACGGCGGGACCCAGGGACCGGGTGGTCGGTTACGGTTCGTGGGCCTTCGTGGAAGCCGAACCGACGCCCTGGCCCGGGTGCGGCTGACGAATAGACGCCGCTCTTTACAGGCCCGGCGATTCGATGCCACTTGCGGCTCTCGCTTGATTGCGCGCCGCGAGACTGGATAATGGCGCCTTGCTCGCTGGCAAGGATCCTGATCAATGGCTCACGACACCCCGATACTCGGGCCGGACGCCGCGCTGCTGGGCGGCAGCGGCCCCGGCGCGACGCTCAGGCGCTGGCTGCTGGCAACGCGGCCGATGTTTCTCACCGCATCCATGCTGCCGGTGTTCATCGGCGTGGCATGGGGTTACAGCGTAAGCGGGCGCTTCGATCTGCTGGCCACGGTGCTGGCATTCTTCGCGACGGTTTGCGTGCACGCGGCCAGCAACGTGTACAACGATGTCGGCGACGACTTCAACGGCACGGACCGCGACAACAGCGATCGTATCTACCCTTTCACCGGCGGGTCCCAGTTCATTCAGGGCGGCGTCATGAACGCGGCCGAAATGCGCCACCTGGCAATGGGCCTGTATGCCATCGCGGTGGCGCTCGGAATCTGGCTCACGCTGCTCAAAGGACCCGCCATATTGATTTTCGGGCTGCTGGGCGTGGCGGCCGGTGTTCTCTACTCGCTGCCGCGCGTGATGTTGTCGGGGCGCGGCATCGGTGAGGCCATTATCGGCATTGCGTTCGGAGTGGTCCCGGTGGTGGGCGCGGCCTGGTTGCAGAGTGGCATTGTCGACGGCCAGGTGCTGCTCGTATCGGTACCGGTCAGCCTGTGGGTGTCCGCGATTCTCCTGATGAACGAAGTGCCGGACCGGGCTGCCGATGCGCGGGCTGGCAAGCGTACGCTGCCGGTGCGCCTGGGCGTGCAGGCAACCCGCAGGATCTACGAGGCCCTGCAGCTCGGTGCGGCTCTTGCAATCGTGATCATGGCCTGGCGCGGCTTGCTGCCAGCGGCTGCCAATGCACTGGCAGTGCTGCTCCTGCCTGCGGCCTGGATCGCGGCGCGCGGAATATCACAATCGATGCACGTCATGAAGGCGCTGGCGGGCGCCATCCGTGTCATGCTCCTGATTCATGCGCTGCGTTCTGTCGGAATGATCGCTCTTATCTTGCTGCGCTAGAGCGTCTTTGAGGAGA
>CAMYKE010000486.1 GCA_947258895.1 uncultured Pseudomonadales bacterium
ACGTTCTGAGCGTAAACCCGCCGGCCCGTTTCCTGGTCAACGTCACGCTGCGCAGGCCGGTTGCGCGGCTTTTGGACCTGTGTGCGGGGAATGGCGTGCAGGCGCTCACCTGCGCGGACCAGGCGCGCGAGATCGTCGCCACGGATCTCAACCCGCGGGCGCTGGATTTTGCGCGTTTTAATGCGGCTCTGAACGGCATTGGCCATGTCGAGCTTCGCCAGGGGGCGGGCTTCGAGCCGGTCCGCGGCGAGCGCTTCGATCAGATTGTGTGTAATCCGCCCTATATTCTTACGCCATCGAAACGCTTCATGTGTACCGACAACAACCAGGAACTCGACGGCTTTTGCCGTGGCCTGCTTGGTGAGGCGCCCGCGTACCTGGCAGAGGGTGGCGTACTGCAGATGATTTGCGAATGGGTGCAGTTGGCGGGAGGGGACTGGCGCGAGCGTCTCGCGGGCTGGTTCACAGGCAACGGCTGTGATGCCTGGGTCATCTGCTCCGGCTACAGCAGCGTGGCCGATTACGCAAACATGCGCAGTCAGCAGACGCTTGTCGATCCGCACGGCCGACATGGGAATGAGGCCGGAGAATGGATTGATTATTTCAGGGAACGCGGTGTAGCCGGGATACGCAGTGGGTTTATTCAACTGCGCCGCAGAAAGGGCCGAAACTGGCAGAGCTTTACTTCCCTCAGCGGGCCGACCAGCGGTGCGGTGGGTGACTCGGTCGCGCAGGGATTCGACAGTCGCGACAGGTACATGGCACTCGGCGATGCCTCGTTGCTAGCCCTGTCGCCGGTGCCGGCTCCCGGCGTGGCCCTCCGTCCGGCGCCGGCAGCGGCGCCGGGTTCGGCAAGACTCGCCAGCACGCGTGGTTTGCCGGTCAGCCTGGTCGTGAACCCGGCCGTTAAATCTATGCTCGGGCTGATGAACGGCGAGCGTTCCTGCAAAGCGATCAGCGATGCCGTTGCCGGGGCGGCGGGTGAGCAGAGGCTGGAGGCCCGCAGGCAATGCTGCGCGGTCACCCGCGAGCTTCTGAGCCAGGGGCTGCTGGTGGCCTAGTACGGGCCTGGCCGTGTCTTGGCGCGGTGCCCTTCGCCGGTCAACTTGCGGTATTATTGCGCACGCTGTCATCGTCCAACTGATCTTGTCCGCGCTTCACTGCAATAGCCTCCCATTATGTTCGCACAGGCGATCCATGACACGAACGTGACGTCGGGCCGGCTCCCGGGCATCACTTCCCGGCCAGCCAGTCAATGAAAAACACGGCAGGGAAGCGGGCCCGGCTCACGGCGTCTGTCCAGCCCCGGCAGGGCGAGTTTTCTAGCCTCGGCATCCACGACCTTCGGGCCCTGCCCGCTGGAGCGCGCTGGCGATCACTCGTGGTAGTGGTTTTGTGGCTGACGATTTTCGCGCTCTCGATTGTGACAGGTCTGTGGTCTGTCGCCAGCGACCTCACGGCGTTGCCAGTCCGGATTGGGTCAATCGATGCCTACGTCACGATCTATCCGCCGCTCGTTTTTTGCGTGTTGGTCCTTTTCTGGTTGGGATTTGTATGGGCCATTGTTCCGGCCTACGCAGCGACCCTGATCCTCGCGATCTACTCGGGCATGCCGCTGGCCTGGGCGCTGTTTTTCGCATTTTCGGACACCATCGGCCTTGCCTTCCTGGCTATCGCTTACCGAAGTACGGGCGCAGGTTTCAATATCAGGAGCGCCGGGTCCGTCGGTTTCTTCGTAATCGCGTCTTTTATCGCCGCGCTGGCAGGGTCGACCGGATCGTTTGTCTGGAGCCACACGCGTGATTTGTCGGCGATCGGGGCTTTTGCTGTGTGGGAAGGCTGGTGGCTGGGCGGTTTTCTCCAGACGCTCTTGATCTGTGGCCCGCTGCTGTTTCTTCTGACGCCCTGGGTAAGCCGTACCAAGGCCCGCTGGTTCGGGCACGGCCTGCGCCATGCGCGCGGTGCGGCCATGCTTACCATCGCGACCCTGGTTTCCATGCTTCTGGTGTGTGCATTCGTGGTCGCCAACGCGCGTTTGTCTCAATTGCGGCTCGAGCGGCAGATGTTGGAAGGGCATGCTCCCGCTCAGCTGCTCGAGTTTGCGAACTCCACGTTGGGCAATACGGCGTGGATGAGCGCCATCCTCGTGCTTTCCGGCGGGCTCGGTTTCCTTGCATTGGCCTTTCGCTGGAGCCGTGAACTGGAGCTGGAGGTGCAGGTCAGGACGCGCATGCTGGACAAGAGCCGGAAACGCACGCGCAGCATCATCGATCGTATCCCGCATATGATTTTTGCCCGGGATGAGGCAGGCAATTTTGTGCTGGCCAACAAAATAACGACACGCA
>CAMYKE010000487.1 GCA_947258895.1 uncultured Pseudomonadales bacterium
CCGCTCACGGCACGCGCTGCAAATGTTGGCAAAATGAAGATTGGCATCGTTGGCTCGGGCAAAGTCGGCGGCGCGCTCGGCGGCGTGTGGGTGCAAGCTGGACACGAAGTGATGTTTTCATCGCGCCATATCGAGCATGATAAAGCGCTCGCCGCCAAACTCGGGGGCAATGCACGTGCCGGTACGCCTCGGGAAGCCGCCGCCTTTGGTGAAGTGGTGATGATCTCGGTTCCTTACGGCTCACTGCCCTCAGTCGGCAAGGATCTGGCGGAGTTGATAAGCGGCAAGGTAGTGATCGATACTTGCAACCCGTTCGTCTCGCGGGACGGTGAAATCGCGACGTGGGCTCGGAAGAAAGGAGCCGGTCTCGCCTCAGCGGAATTGCTCCCTGGTGCCCGCATCGTCCGCGCCTTCAACGCTATCGGCGCGGCGCAGATGGGCATGGCGCACGAAGAGCCTGGACGCATCGGAATGCCGATCGCGGGCGATGACGCGCAGGCTATCGAAATCGCTTCGGCCCTCATCCGCGACATCGGTTACGAGCCTGTCCTGGTCGGCGGTCTTTTCATGGGAAAATATTTGATGCCCGAAACCCCGCTTTCGGGCGAACTCACGCCGGAGGAAATCCGGAAAATCGCTGCCACGCTCAAATAGCGGTGACGATGCTAGTTGACGATCAAGCTTAATCGCGCCGTTTGCTGGCATCTACTGGAGCGTCTGGTTGGGCGATTTGCAGGTCTGCTGATCGCTCCAGAGAGAGCAGGCTCTCAGAGTCGAGTTTTCAGCCGCATTCAACGACCCGAAGGGACCGTCACGATCGGATTCTTAATCGCCACTGTGGTACACAGGCGGTGACCAGGTAAAGGATCTTCGATGCAGTCGATAATTTCCACTGCTCCGCAACACTAACTGCAGATCGTGATATCAATATCAAACACTCGTGTAAGTCATTGCGGCCCGGTCGTTTCCTCAAGCTCAAGCACTGGTGGCTCTGCGTCATTCTTGCGCTTCATGTGTTTCTGTATATTGACCCCTCACCACGTTTCGCTGGTATCGCATTGATTCGGGGCTCGCGAGTAGGCGCCGGAACACCATGAAACCGCGTCAGATTGGCCCAGTCCTCCAGTCCCAGAGACCGAAATCCTTGTACCGATTAAATATCTTGTAGTCAATCTTTCGCGAGACGCCAAACTCCCGGTATATAGCGGCCATCTTTTCACCATCTTGCAGGCAGGCTACAAATCCAAGTCATTCTTCCATGGCATTACACTCATTCGAGGACTCCTGAAGTCCCCTTCAAAATATCCTATTGTGTAACCTGTGTGCCCGGAATACTCTGTAACCTATGTGTCAATGAGCGCAAATTTGCTCGTGCTGAGCTCGCAGGACTATTCCGGGTCAGCGCTTTTTTTCCAAGATATCAAGAGGCGGGCGTTCGCCTTAACATCCCCGGCGAACCCTTTACGGCCCAACACTTCCACCAATCTGCTTACCGGTGCTCAATAGATAATCCCTCCGTCCCCTTTTTCAATCTCCGATTGTTCCAGTACACGATCCAACTCTGCATACGCTTTATTTAACCAAACTCTGACACGTTGGCGCTCCAGCATTCCCAATGTAGGCCCCAGCGCCTGGTCCTTGTTATTTGCGGCAGCCCACAAGCTTGCCCCAACCTGATCAATCTTGCGCATTGACCCGGCATGCAACTGGGGCAGATCTATTGTTTGCGCGCCCAGGGAATCAGCCCTGGCTTTCGCCTCGGAGCCCTCGAATAATGAAAAGTCGCTGCCGCGCCCCTGGTTGCGTACAAGAATATACGCCGGGCCCGGTCCATAAGTATTTAGAGTCTTTTCCAGCAGCCGAATTGAATCAGTACCATCGTCCATGACATGCCACAAAGTAACCACGAGGCCGATTTCGCTAGCGAACTCCACCAAACCGGCTTCTTCCATCCAGCGATCAATGCTGCGAGCGGACTGTGCGGCCAGATCCACAATGACATCACAACCCTGTTCTGCAGCAACTTCCGCAATTTGATCTGCACTTCCAAAATCGCTGAGGTCTACAGTTTTTGCGTATTCTCCGTAGTATCGCATTAATGCGCCGTGTGACAAATCAGCGTCGAAGGCACAAAATGGCTTACCCCGGTCTATGTGATATTGCGCCAGAACCCTGGCTACTACGGATTTTCCAACACCGCCTTTTTCTCCGCCAACAAAGTGGATTCGAATCATCTTAGTTTTTCCTCGATCTTGTTTAAAATGTGGAAAGAACAACGCTACTTTCCTTTTCCCGCCTAACGCACGCCATGAGACCGGAATTGGTAGTGGAATGCAAAA
>CAMYKE010000488.1 GCA_947258895.1 uncultured Pseudomonadales bacterium
CCCTGCGCGAGTGAAAAAGAGAGCCCCTCAAAAAAATGCGTACTTGATACCCAGCAGCAGCAAAACCGCCGCGAGCAGTGGCCGGATGACGTTCTCGGGAAGATTGGCTCCGAGTCGCGTGCCGGCATAAATGGCGGGCAGGGAGCCCGCGATCAGGCAGGCCAGCAGTCCCAGGTCTACGTTGCCGAGGAAAAAATGTCCCAGACCTGCAATTAACGTTAGCGGCACGGCATGGGCGAGGTCGGTGCCGATCACGTGCACCGACGGCAGCAGCGGATAGAGCAGCAGCAACACTGCAGCGCCAAACGCTCCGGCGCCCACCGATGACAGAGTGACGAATATTCCCAGGAAAACACCCATAACTACAGTGATAGTAAAGGAATGGCGGCTCAACCAGAGTTGCCAGCGACCCGGTTCTTTTTCCGTGTGCTCCTGGAGCCTGGACTTAAACAGTACGACACAGCCGGTAATGACCAGCATTATGCCCAGGCTATGGGTGAGTATCTGTGAATAATATTCCGGACTGGGAAAGTAGCGACTGAGCGCAGCGATGGTGAGCAGCGACGCCGGGATGCTGCCGCCGGCGAGCAGCAACACGATACGCATCCGAATGGTATTTTTACGATAATGGAGGACCACCCCGCCGCTTTTGGTTATGGCGGCATATACCAGGTCGGTGCCAACCGCCACGTGGGCGGGGAAACCAAACATCAGCAGCAGCGGAGTCATCAGTGAACCGCCGCCAACACCCGTCAGGCCAATCGCGAATCCAACACTGGCGCCCGCCAATATGTATAATAGGATATCCATGGGAGTGGCCGATCGCCGGTTATGGTTATTGGTATTTGCGCGGTGGTAAAGTTAGTCTTTTAGGTGTATTCTTTAAAGTAATATTTGCTTATATTTTTATGCCCTATATCTCTAAGTGATGTGCGCGTCCGGGGGTTGTCGGAATGAAACTTCAGCAGTTACGTTACATTTGGGAGGTCGCGCATCACGACCTTAACGTCTCGGCAACCGCCCAAAGCCTCTACACCTCCCAACCCGGAATCAGCAAACAAATTCGCCTCCTCGAGGATGAACTCGGTATCGAGGTGTTTTCCCGCAGCGGCAAGCACCTGACGCGGGTTACGCCTGCCGGTGAAGAGATTCTCAAGTTGGCCGGTGAAGTACTGAAAAAGGTGGCCACCATCAAGCAGGTTGCCCAGGAATTCAGTGACGAAAAGGTCGGCAGCCTGTCCATCGCCACCACGCATACCCAGGCGCGCTACATGCTGCCCGGGGTGATCAAACAATTCATTAACATGTATCCCGAGGTTTCCCTGCACATGAACCAGGGCACGCCGGTACAGATTTCGGAAATGGCTTCCGAAGGCGACGTTGACTTTGCAATCGCGACCGAGGCGCTCGAACTGTACGGCAACCTGGTGATGATGCCCTGTTATCGATGGAACCGCAGCGTAATCGTCCCGAAAAAACATCCGCTGGCGAGCCACAATCCGCTATCCCTTGCCGCGGTTGCCGAGCATCCGATCGTAACCTACGTGTTTGGTTTTACCGGCCGCTCCAAACTCGACGAGGCCTTCAATAGCGAGAACCTGACGCCGCGGGTGGTGTTCACTGCGACCGACGCGGATGTGATCAAGACCTACGTGCGGTTGGGCCTGGGAATCGGGATCATCGCCAGCATGGCATATGACCCGGAGCTCGATTCCGACCTGGTATGCCTGGATGCGCGACATCTGTTCCAGCCGAGCACTACCCGAATCGGCTTTCGCCGCGGTACCTTCCTGCGCGGTTTCATGTATGATTTTATCAGTTGTTTCGCACCACACCTGACGCGGGAGGTCGTCGACGAGTGCCTGCGCCAGCACAACAAGTCGGAGATGGAAGCCCTGTTCAAGGCAATTCCCCTGCCTACTTACTAACCAGTTCTGCCAAAATTGGCCTGTTTCCAATCTCGCCAATTTCGGTCCTCGCGAAGTAAAATCTTCTGGATATCGAATAAAGGCCCGCAATCGTCAGGGAAATGCCGTATCCTTGTCGATGACCCTGACACAATCTACAAAAGAGACTGCTAATGGCCAAACCCAATTACGCCTACGAAAAGCGCCAGAGAGAACTGGCCAAGAAGAAAAAGAAAGAAGAGAAACGACAGCAAAAGCTCAAGGCAAATGAACCGGAACCCGAAGCCGCCTCGTCGGCAGATGCGAGTGACGAAAACACGGCGACCTGATTGCCCCGGCACTGTATTCACAGCGGGTAATCCCGGGTGACCTCCGTTTACTTCGCCACGTCGTAGCTGCC
>CAMYKE010000489.1 GCA_947258895.1 uncultured Pseudomonadales bacterium
GCGGGGGTGGACAATCCGCTGTTCTACAAGGACAACACCCGTATGTTGTTCGGAGATGCCAAGCAAAGCATCGAGGCGGTGCTGAAAGCCTTGTAGCGGCCTTGTTCGCGCTGACTGCGACGGTTGCTCCCCGCCACAGCGGTTGGGCAGGGAGCGCGGGGTACCATTGTTGTGCGGGCTAAACCGTATCCGCGGGTTAATGCTCCACGAACGCCCGTTCGATCACATAATGCCCCAGCCGGCCGTGGCGGGACTCTTCAAAACCGCGCTGATCGAGAATAGCGCAGGTATCCCGAAGCATGGCGGGGCTGCCGCAAATCATAAAGCGGTCGCAGTCGGTGCTTGGTTCCGGCAGTCCGATGTCCCGAAACAGTTTACCGGAGGTCATCAGGTCGGTGAGTCGACCGTTGTTGAGGTAGGGCTCGCGCGTTACAGCAGGGTAGTAGATCAACTTGTCCCGTACTTCTTCACCGAAGTACTCATTATTGGGTAATTCCTGGTTGATTACCTCCTGGTAGGCGAGTTCCGAGATGTAGCGAACCCCGTGGGTCAGGATGACCTTGTCGAAACGCTCATAGATATCGGGGTCGCGAATGATGCTCATGAAGGGTGCCAGGCCGGTGCCAGTGCTGATCAGGTACAGGTGCCGTCCGGGCAACAAATGGCCGGCGATGAGGCTTCCGGTGGGCTTGGAACTGACCAGTACCTGGTCGCCAACCTTGATATTTTGCAGGCGCGAGGTCAGCGGCCCATCCGGTACCTTGATGCTGAAGAACTCCAGTTCGTCATCATAGTTGGCGCTGGCGATGCTGTAGGCGCGCAGTAACGGCCTGCCGTCGACCTTCAGTCCCAGCATCACAAAGTGTCCGTTCTCGAAACGCAGGGCGGCGTTGCGGCTGGTTTTAAAACTGAACAGGGAATCGTTCCAGTGATGTACCGCGGTCACTTGCTCATTTACGATCTTTGCCATAACTCATCCTCGGTAATGTTGCACCTAGCCTAGCGGCTCATTAGAATATCTGTAAAACGGGTAATTTAAATATTGTTAATCGGTAAAATCGATAATGAGATATACCTTGCGGCAACTCGAAGTCTTCCTGGCCGTGGCGCGCGAAGAGAACATCACCCGTGCAGCGCAGCAACTCGCGATGTCCCAATCCGCTGCGAGCGGCGCGCTGAAGGAGCTGGAAGCACAATTTGATATCCAGTTGTTCGACCGGGTCGGTAAACGGTTGCAGCTCAACGAGCTTGGGCGCCTGGCGAGGCCCAGGGCCGAGGCGCTGCTGGACCATGGCCTAGAGCTGCAACAATTGCTGCGGCGCCATGAGGATCTTGGGGTACTGAAGGTAGGGGCAACCCTGACCATCGGCAATTACCTGTGTGTAAACATCATGGCGCGGTATATGACCGAGCATTCCGAGGCTACGGTCAGGCTGGAGGTTGCCAATACCGCGATCATTGCGGCCCAGGTCGCTAATTTTTCACTGGACATCGGCCTGGTGGAGGGCGAAGTGCGGCATGCCGAGCTGGATGTCATTCCCTGGCGCGACGACGAACTGGTGGTGTTTTGCGATCCCAAGCATCCGTTCGCCAGAAAATCGCAACTGAGTGATGACGATCTTGCCGCGGCCCGCTGGATCGTGCGGGAGCCGGGCTCCGGTACCCGGCAGGCATTTGATCGCGCCATGCATGGTTTGCTCCCCGACCTGGACCTGGCGCTGGAACTGCAGCACACGGAAGCGATTAAACGCGCGGTTGAGGCACGGCTGGGCATCGGTTGCCTGTCGAGGATCGCACTGGCGGATGCATTTCGCCGCGCCAGCCTGGTAGAGCTCAAGGTGCCGCAGCGGGACTGGCGACGCAAATTCTATTTTATCTTGCACCGGCAAAAATATCGCAGTGCCGGCATCGAGCGCTGGATGGACTATTGCAGGGCGTCCTGAGCCGGTTGCGCAACAGGCTGTGGCAAGCGCGGCCTGTGCTGCGCCAAAAAATCACCGAGTTCGCCCGATTAACGCTAGACACTCGGCTGCGAGGCTTTTATTGTTGGTATTCATTTTTTTAGTCGGGAAACGCCCTACGGGCGCAACAGCGTCCAGTTGCGCGCGCAGGACAACAACAATAGTAACAACATCTGGATCCGACAAGTCGTGATGACACGCTCGCCAGCCACGGATCCCCGAGTTGAAGGAGCGAATAGCAGTGAAACACATACCGGAAAAAAGCGTACAGGATGCCTATGTTATCGTGTTGTTCGGCGCGACCGGCGACCTGTCCAGGCGCAAGCTGCTGCCCGGCCTGCT
>CAMYKE010000490.1 GCA_947258895.1 uncultured Pseudomonadales bacterium
TTCCGTACAGCGTGCAAGATCCGGCGAGAAACCAAATAGGCAATTCGCACTGTACTGACAAGGCTTCTGGGCATTGGATCGCCGAATCGGTGAGATATGTCTAGTTACAAATCTACCGCCAGGTTCACAATGCGTGGGCGGTGCTACAGCCACGGTAGCTGCCGATAAAATCAATGGTTTTTATTTTTTCGCAAGCCTTTTCCAGTGTTAAGACTTGCAACAACTTTTACATCTATCTCAAAACATATAGCGAAGCACGATCCTGGTTTCTGTGCCATTATTCGTTTGACCAGACTTCGAGATCGTAGTCTCGTCATCTCTGGTGACGCTTGTGGTGGAATCCACATCTTCATAAAACCATGCCGCTTCGCCAGCTACGCTAAATGAGTCTGTAAAACTATAACTGACGCCCAAAGTGGGGGCGATTTTATAACCATCAGATTCGTTATTTGATACTGTACGCAAAGCAAAAAACGGCGACGCTGAATTAGATACAGGGCTTGAGGAATTTGTTAGTTCGCTTTCTACATAGCTAACCCTTGCGCCATAGTACAAGGAGAGTCTTTCTTTCAGGTTCTTCAGTCCGAATACACCAAATCCAAGCTCATAATTCTCAAAATCTGAATTCGAAACGCTGGAATCTGTTTCCCTGTCGGTATATGCGAAACTTACCTCCACCAGGATTTTTTCTGAAACCCGGTAGGGGAGATAAATTGCGCTATCATCATCTCTTACAGAGATCCCAACTCCCAACTCACCCGCAGCTACACCAAATGTTGCCAGAGAGAGGCTGGTTACTATCAGTATTCTCCCGATCATCAATGCTCCTTGTTTTTTACGATAAAAAGGTCAACAGGTAGAAATACTCCCGTTGTAACAGCGAGATTCGATATACCGAGCGGAAGGCCTTGAAAACAGGACGAGGTACGCACTCCAAAGCAATCTAAATCGCGCGGCGATCTTAAACTAAAACTGACTTGAAACACACTCCTTTGTCACAGGACACAGAATGCGCATCGCGCCGCAAATCGGTAACCGTCACCAGACAATCGGCACATCTACCAGCCCGCGCCGGGCGGATTATAAGTAGGGAGAAAACAGTGCGGCTGCGGAGTCTCGCAAGCGTACCGCCACTGAGCGATTGGCCAGTTCCGCGAAGCTGAGGGCCTTGCTGGCGGCAATGGTGCGATCGAAATGCACCCTCAGTTCCGAGCTGAGCTGCTCCGAAAAAACCTCTATACCGACCTCGAAATTGAGCCGCAGGCTGCGCGGGTCCAGATTGGCGGAACCAATCAAATTATAGTGGGCGTCCACGCATAGTAATTTCGAATGACAGAAGGGTGCGGGCTGGTAGTAAATATGGATATCCCAGTTGAGCAGTTCCGCCAGCACATTGCGGTTGGCCCAGTGCACATAAAACAGGTTGTTTTTTTGCGGCAACACGATCCGCACCCGGACCCCGCGTACCGCCGCCGCCATCAGCGAGACCATCAGTTCCCGGCTTGGAATAAAATAGGGCGTCATGATATCGATCGAGGTCATCGAGGCGCTCAATACCGAGTCTATGGTCAGGGCCAGCTGATCGAGGCTTTCATTGGGACCATCCGCAACCAGTCGGCAATCCATGTCGCCCACCGGCGCCGCTGGCGGCTCGCGCCGGGCGGCGATGGTAGCATGATTGGCGAAATTCCAGTCCTGGTAGAATAGTTCGGCTATGGCAGCCACCACCGGTCCGCGCAGGGCAAAATGGACATCGGTAACAGTTCGGCCGCGATCCGGGAGTTCGATGTGATCATCGCTGATGTTCATGCCACCGGCATAGGCAACCTGGTCATCTATGATCAGCAGTTTGCGGTGATTACGCAGGTTGATATAGATGCTGGGAGGCAACAGACGCGGCGGCAGGAAGCGTGCCGTTTCGATGTTGCGCCTGCGCAGCATCGCGGAGGCCCGACGCCATGAATACAGCTCGCCAAAGCCGTCCACCAGCACCTTGACTTCCACCCCCCGGGCAACGGCGGCCTCCAGCGCAGTGGCGAATGCCAGGCCGGTCTTGTCGTGCTTCAGGATATAGGTGGAGAGCAGTACCCGGGAACGCGCCTGGCCAATGGCCTCCAGCATTTCGGGATAGGCCGCGTCGCCATTGAACAGCGCGTGCACCTCGTTGCCAGTCGCCAAGGCCTGGCCGGTGACCCGGTGCCCGGCGGCGCGCAGCCTGTCCGTGTAGGTGGGCATCACCCGGGTAGTGTTCTCGCGATACTCGTAGCCGACAAAAAACAGCTTGCGCCGTAATCCCC
>CAMYKE010000491.1 GCA_947258895.1 uncultured Pseudomonadales bacterium
AAGCGCGTGGCGCGTGAGCGCACCTACGAGATGCTGCGTGCGGTAAAGATCCGCGAACCGGAGCGGGTGTACAAAGCCTACCCTCACGAGGTCTCCGGGGGCATGGGTCAGCGCATCATGATAGCAATGATGATGATTCCCGAGCCCGATATCATCATTGCCGATGAACCCACTTCAGCGCTTGACGTCACCGTGCAATTGCAGGTACTGGCGGTACTCGACGATATGATCAATGAGCGCGGCATGGGTCTGATTTTCATCAGTCATGATCTCAACCTGATTGCGTCTTTCTGCGATCGCATCCTGATCATGTACGACGGGCGGGTCGTCGAGGAATGCAGCGCGGCCGAACTCGACCGGGCCCAACACCCCTACACCCGGGGGCTGGTCAATTGCCTGCCACGCCTGGATGGCGGACAGGATGAGCTATCTGTCTTGAAACGTGACCCGTCCTGGCTGACAACGCCTGGAGCGACACGGTGATCGATATCCAGGGTCTGGACGTGGTCTTCGGCCATGGCAATAAGGTGTTTCACGCGGTACGTGATGTTTCGCTGAGGGTGGAAAAAGGGCAATCTTTTGGCCTGGTGGGCGAGTCCGGCTCGGGCAAGACCACCGTGCTGCGTGCGCTGGCCGGTATACTCGAACGAGTGGCCCGGGTCAGCGGCGCAATGACCGTCGCTGACGAAACCCTGCTGCGGCATCGCTCGCAGTCGTTTCGGCGGCGCGTACAAATGGTATTCCAGGACCCGTTTGGTTCACTGCATCCGCGCCACACCGTCGATACGATTCTAAGCGAACCTGCTCGGGTTCATAAACTCGACCGAATCGAGGAGCGCGTGGTGCATTCGCTCGAAGAAGTCGGGCTCGATGCCTCATTTCGTTTTCGCTATCCGCATCAGATATCCGGCGGGCAGCGCCAGCGGGTTTCGGTAGCGCGTGCCCTGATCACCGGCCCTGAGATTATCCTGCTGGATGAACCCACCTCGGCGCTGGATGTTTCGGTGCAGGCCGAAGTACTCAACCTGCTGATGCGCCTGAAGCGCGAGCATGGCCTGACCTACATCCTGGTGAGCCACAACCTTGCCGTGGTGGCGCACATGTGTGAAACCCTGTCGGTGATGCAAAACGGGGCGGTCGTCGAGACCATGAGCGTGCAACAGTTACGCGAGCACAGTTCGACCATGCCTTATACACAGCAACTGCTGACCGCGAGCCTGGGCTACGACCGGACGGCGATTGATGCCTTTGAGGAGTTTGGCTAAGCGTTTAACGAGTGTCGTCCAATATAATGCGTTCAACCAATATCACCGGTTAAAGGAAGTTATCGAATGGCAAAAATTGCAGTCGGCGGGGTCCAGCACGAAACCAACGTGTTTGCGCCCTACCGGGCCGAATTTGCGGTATTTGAGCAGCGCGACGAATGGCCGCCCTTGAGCGGTGGTGCGCAAATGCTGGACAACGTGCATGGTATGAACCTGCCGCTGACCGGGGCGATCGAGCGTCTCGAGGCGCTCGGACACGAAATCGTGCCATTAATCTGGTGTTCGGCAACGCCCTCCGCGCATGTCACCGAGGAGGCATTCGAGCGTATTTCGGCGATGCTGCTGGAAGGCCTGCGCGCCTCACCTCCAGTCGACGGCGTCCTGCTCGATCTGCACGGCGCCATGGTCTGCACCCATGTAGCCGATGGGGACGGCGAGTTGCTGCGCCGGGTCCGTAACGCGGTCGGGGAAGATACGCCGATGGTGGCCTGTCTCGACATGCATGCCAACATTAGTGACCAGATGGTATCGCAAGCAAGCGCGCTCGAAGCCTATCGCACCTATCCACATGTCGACATGAGCGATACCGGTGCGCGTGCCGCGGACCTGCTGGACCTGCTGTTGCAACAAAAGCTGGCACGGTTTCCTTTCGCTGCCACCCGGCGCACCGATTTCCTGATTCCCCCGGTGTGGGGCTGCACCTTGGTGGATCCGGCCAAATCGATCTACGCGCATCTGTGCGAACAGATCCACGGCGAGGTCGCGGCAATTTCGCTGGCCTGTGGGTTCCCGCTTTCTGACGTGCCCGAGGCGGGCCCGGCACTGGTTGCCTACGGCTTCGAGGAAACCTCGGTCAACACCGCGGCGGACAGCCTGCTGGCAGAGATCGAAGGTCGCGAAAACGAGTTTCGCGGCCGCCTGTACAGCGCCGAAGAAGCGGTCAGAGAAGCGATTCGCCTGTCGGCAGGAGCAAGCGGACCGGTAATGCTCGCGGACTCGCAGGATAATCCCGGTGGCGGTGGACCCG
>CAMYKE010000492.1 GCA_947258895.1 uncultured Pseudomonadales bacterium
TTATCCCATCATTGATGACAAATCGATCCGCAAGGTCACAAGAGAGGTGATGAAATGAATAAAAATGAATGTAGATTAGAACGTTTTTCCAATGTCTCAATAGGCTTTTTCCTACTGCTTGTTGGTTTACTATTCACGTTAACCGGGATAACGGTCTTGCCTGTGATAGGACTGTTTCTCGCCGTACCCGTGCTAATTATCGCCGGAATATTCTTGGCGTCACCGCGTAGCAAGGCGTGTGCAATTATCGCTCAAAAGACTCGCGGCGCACTGAACGACTAGAAGCTATTTAGAAATTTTTCTGAGATAGGTTATAAGTTTTATTCATCTAAATGGACACACTCCTGGAGCTCACGCCCCGCGGTCTTTACTGCAGCAGCGGTGACTTTTATATTGATCCCTGGCGTCCCGTAAATCGGGCCGTCATTACCCATGCCCACGCAGATCATGCCCGGCCGGGCAGTCAATCTTATCTGTGTGCCCAAGATGGCCGTACACTTCTAAAGTCAAGACTCGGCCTAGATGCAAATGTAAGGTCACTTAAATACGGTGAGGTCAAAACGATTAATTCCGTGCAGCTCTCTTTGCATCCAGCCGGCCACATATTGGGATCGGCCCAGGTGAGAATCGAAAAAGGCGGTTTTATCCAAGTTGTGTCCGGCGATTACAAGACAGATACTGATCCGACCTGTTCGCAATTAGAACCCCTCCAATGCCACACCTTCATCAGTGAATGCACTTTTGGCTTGCCGATCTTCAGATGGCCTGCCCCGGAACAGGTCATGAGTGATATCAATGCCTGGTGGCAATCAAATCAGGAACAGAAACGCACCAGTATTTTGTTTGCATATGCACTGGGAAAAGCCCAGCGCATATTGGCCAGTTTGGATCCAACTATTGGACCGATCTTGACCCATGGAGCAGTCGAAAAAATTAACCAATGTTATCGAAAGGTTGGGATCACCCTACCCCAGACGCAATATATCGGCGCCCTTGATAAGAAGGACCTTCCCGAGGGCGCATTGGTGATTGCTCCGCCTTCAGCTGATAATCCTATGTGGATGCGCAGGTTTCCGCATCGATCCCGAGCATTTGCTTCCGGGTGGATGCGCATTCGGGGCAACCGCCGTCGCAGAGCCGTCGATCGAGGCTTTGTCCTCTCCGATCATAGCGACTGGGACGGAATCGTTCAGACCATCGTTGCCGGCGGTGCCCAGAGAGTTTTGGTCACCCACGGCTATACATCTGAGATGTCCCGCTGGCTGCAAGCAAAAGGATACGATGCAGAGATTCTCCCAACTGACTATGGTAATGAGGCGGAAACTGACGAGAATGAATTGTGAAAGCTTTTGCCGATCTGTTCCGTAACTTAGACGAAACTACCAGCACCAACCGCAAGATCGATGCTATGGTGGAATATTTCCACCATGTACCAGAGCAAGATGTAATTTGGGCCATCAGTTTTCTCATTGGACGGAAGCCTCGGCAGGTAGTTCCCACCCGCAAGCTAATGCGGTGGGCGGCCGAACTGGCCGAAGTGCCGGAATGGCTTTTCGAAGCCAGTTATGATGTTGTTGGGGATCTGGCCGAAACCATCACCTTATTGCTTCCCAACGCTTCAAGCAAAAGTGAACGATCCCTTCACGAGTGGGTTGAACATTACCTGCTTCCTCTTCGAAAATTGAAACCGGAGGGCCAGCGCCGTGAAATCCTGAAGGCCTGGAGCCAGATGAATGAATCCCAACGTTTTGTCTGGAACAAGCTTATCACCGGTGGGTTTCGGGTTGGAGTTTCGCAGCGTCTTGTTGTGCGAGCCTTGGAACGCTTCAGCGGCATTGATGCTGCGGTGATCACCCATCGATTGATGGGGGAGTGGCCGGCTACGGCAGATACCTACCGTCGAATTCTCTCGCCCGACACCCATGATGCCGACATCAGCAGACCTTACCCCTTTTATCTGGCATATCCCTTGGATTCCGATCTGGACGGAATCGGACCTCTGGACCAATGGCAAGTTGAGTGGAAGTGGGACGGTATCCGGGGACAGTTGATCAAACGTAGCCATCAGATATTCATTTGGTCTCGCGGAGAAGAGCTGGTGACCGATAAGTATCCGGAGCTGGGGGAAGACGCTGCATTACTGCCTGACGGCACAGTGCTAGACGGTGAGATCCTGCCCTGGCGAGAAGGTCGGCCCCTGCTGTTTTCGGAACTTCAACGTCGAATTGGCAGAAAAACCGTGGGCAAAAAAATGCTGAAGGAGGTGCCAACGGTATTTCTCGCCTAC
>CAMYKE010000493.1:0-1055 GCA_947258895.1 uncultured Pseudomonadales bacterium
CCTTCAGCGGTCACCATGAGTTTTTCCCGACGGGCCACATCCGAGACCCACTGGCGTTGGTCTCTCCTGGGCTGCATGTACTGCTTCAGGGAGGTCACCCCCCAGGACTTCAGCCGCATGACCAGAAGACGGTGCGCGGGGTACTCGGTCGCATGATCAAGGAAGTCGATGCCCAGACGCGCAAGGATAATATCGCGTCCTACGAAGCGCTGCGTACCCAGGGCCTGACGGCGGTCACGCCACCACCGACGGCGCTGGCTACCTGGCAAGCCAAAGCCTCCAACTCGATTGAACGACTGGTCGAGCAGGAGATCATCTCCAGGTCGATTCTCGAACAACTGGACGGATATCTCGAGGAATTCCGAAGCCGCCAAGTCAGCGGTCAATGACTCCCGGCCGGATACGCAGATTGATCCGGGGCCTTGAGGCCTTCGAGGACTTGCTCCTCGCCGCAATCCTGCTGTTTATGATAGCGCTGGCTTTTACCCAGATCGTGCTGCGCAACGCATTCGACAGCGGCATCGTCTGGGGTGATTCGCTGCTGCGGGTCGCCGTGCTGTGGGTCGCTCTTATTGGCGCCATGGTCGCCAGCCGCAGTGGCAACCATATCAACATCGACCTGGTAACACGCTGGGTCAACAGCCGCCGGCGGTGGATCATCACCAGCGTTAGCGCGACCTTTACCATCGCGATTTGCACAATTCTGGCCTGGCACAGCTTCCGGTTCGTGCGGTTTGAGTATGAGGATGGTTTTCTCGCCTTTGCCGCCGTGCCCAACTGGGCCTGCGAAGTCATCATGCCGCTCGCTTTCCTCGTTATCGCGTTGCGTTACCTCGCGATTCTCATCTACAGCCTCCGCTACCGGCTTCCCATCGAGCCCCACCCGTGAACGCCCTGCTGGCAAGCCTTGGTTTACTCCTGGTAGCATTGCTGGGCGCACCCCTGTTTGCCGTTATCGCCGGCGCAGCGATGCTTGGTTTCTACCTGGCCGACATCGACCTGATGGTAATCGCCATCGAACTCTACCGCATTGTGGATACCCCCCTGCTCAGTGC
>CAMYKE010000493.1:1068-3355 GCA_947258895.1 uncultured Pseudomonadales bacterium
GAAAGCAACACCTCTGAACGCCTGGTGCGGGTAACCCAGGCGCTGCTGGGCTGGTTACCCGGCGGCCTGGCGATAGTAGCCTATATCACCTGTGCACTGTTCACCGCCTTCACCGGCGCATCCGGCGTTACCATCGTTGCAATCGGGGCCCTGCTGCTGCCAGCCCTGGTGCGCGCCGGGTATTCGGAGCGCTTCAGCCTGGGCCTGGTGACCACCTCGGGCAGCCTCGGACTGTTGCTTGCGCCCTCCCTTCCACTCATTATTTACGGCATCATCGTGCAGCAGATGGACCTGCCGCAAAGCATCGATATCAAGGACCTGTTCATCGCCGGGGTGTTGCCCGCCCTGCTGATGATCGGGCTGCTGAGCCTGTGGACCCTGTGGCACAATCGCAGCAACCCCATCCCCATGCAGCCCTATACCGGAGCCGAAGCGCTGGCCGCAGTGAACGAGGCAAAGTGGGAAATCCCGCTGCCTTTTATCGTGCTGGGCGGCATTTATGGTGGCCTGTTCGCCATCTCCGAGGCCGCAGCGGTCACCGTGCTGTACCTGCTATTCGTGGAAGTACTGGTATACCGGGAAATAGCGCTGCGCCAATTGCCCCGAATCATCCGCGAGGCCATGGTGATGGTCGGCGGCATTCTCCTCATCCTCGGTATTTCCCTGGCATTTACCAATTACCTGATCGATGCGGAGGTACCCGGCCGTCTCTTCGAAACGATCCAGACGTTAATTACCAGCAAATACGGCTTCCTGATCCTGCTCAACATCCTGCTGCTGATGCTGGGCGCGATCCTGGATGTCTTCTCAGCGCTGGTCATCATGGTGCCCATAATCGTACCCGTAGCATTGCAGTACGGCATCGATCCGGTTCACCTGGGCATCATTTTCCTGGCGAACATGCAGATCGGCTATTTTACGCCGCCGGTGGGCATGAACCTGTTTATCGCCAGCTACCGCTTCCGGAAACCGATCACCGAACTGTACCGAGCGTCACTGCCGTTCATGCTGGTATTGCTGTTCGCCCTGATCATCATCACCTATTGGCCCACCCTGAGCCTTGGCCTTCTGGATCGTTGACCCCCGAACGAGTATCCCGGTCCACGTCACCTGAATTTACCCGTTAAAACACGGTCGAATTGAGAACATGCAACCCGCGAGCCCGCTACAAAAACCCCGTTACCTCGTATAAAATAGAAACCATGTACAATTTCCGACTTACCGCTTGTGGCATAATTTGCTCCCTTGTCCTGTCAGCCTGCACGGGGGTGCCCCGCCAGCAAACCGCAGGGCAGGCGCCGGCCACGCCCGAGGCACAACCGTCGCAGCGGGATTTACCACCCGCGTCGTTCGCTCCAGAGACACTCTACGCATTGCTGGTTGCCGAGCTCGCCGGCCAGCGCGAACGCTACGATATTTTGCTCAGCAGTTATTTGCACCAGGCGGAAAAAACCCGGGATGCGGGCCTGGCTGAACGCGCAACGCGCATCGCTACCTACCTGAAAGCGAATGAAGCCGCTGTCGCGGCCGCCACCCTGTGGAACGAAATTGAACCGGGCAGCATCCCCGCCAAACAAGCCCTGGCGGTGCAACTGATCAAGACTGGCGGCCATGATCACGCGCTGGATATACTGGAGGAGATCTTCGAACTCGGGGGCGAAGCAAACTTCGAGTACCTGGCGGTAAATACACGCGAGCTCAGCCAGAGCCAGCGCAATACCTATCTGCTCCGCTTCGATAGCCTGCTCAAACGCCAACCCAAAAACCACAAGCTGTTGTTTGCCAGGACCATCCTGCTGCAAATCAGTGGTCGTTTGGAGGATGCCCTGGCGACGGCCAAGGCATTGCACAAAGCACAAGCCGACACCCAAAGCCTGCTGCTCAAAGTTCGCCTCCATCATCAACTCGGGGAAACCGAGCGCGCGATGCGGGAGCTCAGCGACCAACTCGAGCAGGAGCCGGACAACAAGCAGGTCCGGTTGCTCTATGCCCAGCTATTAATAGACAACAAGATGCTCGACGAGGCCCAGCAACAGTTCGATATCCTGGTGCAGCAATCGCCCCGGGATGGTCAGTTACGCCTCACCCTGGCCCTGATTGATATCGAAAACGGTCTACTCGAGGAGGCGGCGGTGCACCTGCGAATGCTGCTGCGCAATCCGCTGATCGCCAGTGAAGCACACTATTATCTTGCCCAGATCGCCGAGCAGGCCGACGACAGCGAGGCTGCAATCGCCCACTACCGGCAAGTCCAGTCGGGTAGCAAAATCCTGCCGTCCTATTCCCG
>CAMYKE010000494.1 GCA_947258895.1 uncultured Pseudomonadales bacterium
TGTGGGTGACTGGCCAGGATGTGCTCAACGAGCGTGGAGCCGGAGCGCGGCATGCCCACAATGAATACGGGTAACTGGCTGCGCACACCGCCCTTTCTTTCGGCCCCGAATAATTCGGGCGTGAAAAATGTTTTCAATTGTGTGGCGTAGTCTGATTCGCGCTGCAGATCAAAAGTCGATTCTGCATGCCGCAAGCGATTGGCTTCGGCGATCCATTGAAACGCCTGTTCGAAATGCCCTTGCTGATCGAGAAGACTCCCCAGGGCAAAAGCAAGCCTGCTCCGGTCCCGGTTGTCGTGCCCGCCCGGTTCGAGGAGCTTTCGGAGTCGGGCAACCCGCGGATCGTCGGCTGATGCCGCTTTCAAAGTGGACAACTTGTAATGAGCGCGGGCATTTTCCGGATCGATGCGCAGCACCTCTTCGAGGTGTTCGGCGGCGGCTTGCGGTTCACCGACACGCGACTCGAGTTCTGCGAGAAGCTGCAGGGCCGGCGCATTTCCAGGGTGCAACGTCAGGCCGCGCTCGAGTGCGGCCATGGCCGGCCGCTCGAGTTTTAAAACCGCCAGGCATTGACCGAGCGCAAATTGGATTGCCGGGTTATCCGGCGCGATTGCAACAGCCCTCTCCAGGCAAGTTCTGGCGTCTTCCTGCCGCCCCGCATTGCCTGCGTTTATTGCCTTGAGGAACAAGGCATCGGCTGAGTCCGGGTATTGGGCGAGGAGCTGGTTGCACTCCGCATCGCAGGCCTGCCAGTCTCCTGACCGGCAGAGTTGCAGGGCATGCTGCAGTTTGTCAGAGAGGTTTCGGGCCGTCACCGCAATCGGATTCCGCGAGCCCTTCAGCTGGCCGTTGTAATCCAGCAGTTGAATGCGACGACGACGCGCGGACGTTCGCCCATATAGGTGAATACCTCGTGATTCACGTAAGACGGAAAAATGAGCAATTTTCCCGGCTCATGCCGGATCTGGTAGCTGCCATGGCGCGTGGCCAGGTTCAAGCGGCTGTTACCCGCATCCATGTAGTAGTTGGCGTTGGCGCGCGGGTCGTGGAAGCGGACGACGCCGCTGTCGGGGCGGTCGGGCACTTCATCCCCTGGATCCACGCAGAAGATGCCGGACCACGATGCGTTGCTATGGTTGTGCAGGCCCTGGTAGCCGCCCTTGCGCGTTACATGGAACCAGGCGTGGTAGTCGAATTTCAGCTTGCTCAATTCTTCATCGCTATAATCGGATAGTTCCTTGATAAGCGTCGCCAATGCGGTGTGGCAGAATTTTGCCAGCGCCTGGGCCGGCGCCTGCGACCAGTGGAAAAGATCGAAGCGGCTTTCGAACAGGGCGCCGTGCTGAGTGTCCCTGCGTATCCTGTTACGAAAGGTGTCGCCTTGCTCCTCCGCCTCGAGAAAAAGGGTCTTGAGATCACCAAGCAGCGGTTCCGGCTTCTCCAGCCGGAACTCAGCTATGGGCACCGCAAAAAGTTGTCCGATGATCATCCACTGTCACCTTTCAGGAAATGTGAGGTACGCTTTCATGGACTCTGCGCCAGCAGCCGTACAGGTCACAGGATAACATCTCGTGATGCGGAACCTGCGTCACTTCAGGCGTCAGTAGAGCGCGGTTTTTCACCAGCAGCATGGCGCGCCCAGAGCGTTGTCAGCATGGTTTCGAAGCGTGCGACAAAGCGGCCGATAGCAAACGCCTCGCCTTCTTTCATCGCTTGTGCAAGTTGCGAGCGCGTTTCGGCGAGCCGCCGCGGCTGCGATGAAAGCTCGACCGCCCTGTCAACGTACTCGTCCGGACTTTCACAGATGTACTGTGGCAGGCCTGCGGCAATATTCAGTGAGGTGCCCATCCGGCCCAGCATGCGCCGGCCCCTGAGCGTGAGCACGGGGACGCCGGCTGCCATCGCGCTCACGGCGGTTGCGCCTGCGTTGTAATGGAAGGTGTCGAGAAAAAGATCTGCGCAGGGCAGGCGTGCCATGTGTCTGTCGAGAGCTTGCCCCTCGGCAAATACCAGCCGTTCGCGACTGATACCGTGAGCGTCCGCGTGGCGCAGCAGGTTGTTTTTGGCCAGCGCCCCGGAACCGGCATACAGCCACAGTACGCTGTTCGGCGTTCTGCGCAGGATGTTCATCCAGGCCGCGAACGTATCTGGCTGAATCTTGTAAGGATTGTTGAAGCTGCAAAACACGACAGCGTCCGCGGGCAGGCCCAGCTCGGCCCGGCTCGGCTCTTGTTCCGCTACCGGCAGCGGTGAGACAGGCAGGAAAGTCATCGGCAGGCGCGCGAGCCAGACGTATTGAGGTAACCCAGCCAGGACAGCTGCAGCGGCGCCAATCGGGCAGCCATGAGTTCCGGTCGGGCGCCCGCGGTATAGCCGCCGAGGTCGATCAGGATATGCGGCCGGGCCCGGGCGATGGCTTCGGCCGCCGCTTGCATTGACAATGCCGAAAGGTCCTGGAAATCATCGCAACCGGAGTGTATGTGCTGGGCGAAAAAATCCGCGAACTTGCGAAGCGAAAACGCCGTGACATGAAACTGGCCGCGGTCGTGTTGCTCGAACATTCGGTAGACGAGAGTGCCCACGGCATGGGAACCAAGGTCCGGGGACAGGTAAGCGATGCGCAGGCGCTGCGCGGTCGCCGGTCCCGCGCCGCCAGCTGGAATCAGCCGCCGCGCATCTGAGGTAACTTGCGCCGCGTAGCGTTCGGTCACCTTCCTGAGCAGCTCATCGGGCAAGGACACCAGGTTCAGGATGTAGGGCGAGGGCGCTGTGGCACCGGGCCTTGTCAGCATGCCTTCCAGCGCGTCGCGCAATGCGGAAAATTCCGCTTCCTGCCCATCCCAGTCACACAGGAAAAGCTTTGCATAGAGGTGTTCGAGGCGTGCCTGAAGATGCCCGGGCCTCAGGGAAATGGCCGCTGCGAATGCGTCCCTGGCCTCGGAAAACCGGCCCCGGCGCAGCAGTAACAGGCCGCGATTGACGTGAATCTGAGCAACGCCCGGTTTCAGCCTGAGGGCCTCGTCGTATTGGGCGAGCGCGCCTTCGGAATCGCCTAGTCCGGCCATTGCAACGCCCAGGTTATGGTGCGCATCTGCAAAACCCGGGTTGAGCCGCAAAGCATGCTCGAGCATTTCCCGGGCGACGCCGTGGTTGCCTCTGCCTGATTCAAGATTAGCCGTCAGGTTGAGCGCGGCGGGGTTGGCGGGTTGCAGCGCGAGCGCCCGGGTGCAGCATCGCAATGCCTCTGTCGGGTCTGCCAGGCGTGCCCGAATCATGCCCAGCACAAGCCATGTCTGGGCCGCCTGGTCATCGCTCTCGCGCGCGCGGGTGACCAGCTCGGCGGCCTCCTCCAGCCTGTTGGTCTGGAATAACAGCAGTCCCAGGCGATGCAGCGTATCGGGATTGTCCGGTTCGATGGACAGCGCGGCCCGGTAGCGTTCCTCGGCGAGCCCGAGATTGCCGCCCTGGTGCAGACGCAGCGCCTCGTTCGCCAGGTTCGCCGTACCGCGCTGCTTGTCGCCCGAACGCTCAGGCATCGGCGGCCAGCGCTTCCCGGAGCGGCTGCAGGTGGTTTTCGAATCGCCGCGCGCGCCCTAGTGAGCCCGCGTACACCGGCGCCCGCACCTGGCCCAGGCTGCTGGTGATGACGGTGCGTTTACTGAGGTGGGGTGCCAGGCAGGCCTCGGACCATTCCAGGCCGAGGAAATCAATCAACCTTCTCGCCTGGGCTTCGGGGTCTGCAACCACAGCTTCGTAGGCCACCTCGAGCATCGGCTCGGGCAGCCAGCGCTGCCAGTGCGCCATGATTTTCTGATACAGGCGATAGACCCTGCCCAGCTCGCCGAGGTCGCAGGTAAACCCGCGCTCCGCACCGAAATTCTGCGTGAAGCAGCTGACGCAGGTGTCCATGGGGTCGCGCACGCAGTGAATGATCCGGGCCTGCGGAAGCATGAGATGGATCGTGCCCACCAGCGTGTAATTGAAGAGCTGCTTGTCCACGATGCGCTGCGCACCTGGCGCGAGCGCGCCGATGCCGTCAGCATAGGCTCGACCCAGCCGGGTCCACGCGCTGCGGGGCACCTTGTCGATCGCCTCGGG
>CAMYKE010000495.1 GCA_947258895.1 uncultured Pseudomonadales bacterium
CATTTTCGACACTGCCCACGATCGGAATGTCCGCCGGTACCGTCTTCGATATCGATGTCGGATCAATATCGATATGAATGATGGTTGCTGTCGGGCAGAACTTGTTCGGCGTGTTGGTAACCCGGTCGTCAAATCGCGCACCGACGGCAAATACCAGATCGCTGTGATGCATTGCCGAATTCGCTTCCACGGTACCGTGCATTCCCAGCATGCCTAAAAATTGCTTGTCAGTGCCCGGGTAGGCACCCAGCCCCATCAGGGTATTGGTTATCGGGTAATTGAGCTGCTGCGCCAGGGCCGTCAACAATTTGGGACCCTCACCCGCAATCGCGCCACCGCCGGCGTAAATGACCGGCCGTTTCGCCTGCAGCAGCGCCTTCATTGCCTTCTTGATCTGGCCGCTATGGCCTTTCACCGCGGGATTGTAAGAGCGTAATTTGACCGCATCGGGGTATTCAAACTCAAACTCTTCGCCTGGCGCGGTCATATCCTTGGGCACATCGATAACCACCGGCCCGGGACGCCCGGTCGATGCCAGATGAAACGCCTTTTTTACCACCAGGGGAATCTCTGCGGGATGCTTGATCATGAAACTGTGCTTCACGACCGGACGAGATATTCCCACCATATCCGTTTCCTGGAACGCGTCATCACCGATTTTATCGGAGGTAACCTGGCCGGATATGACCACCATCGGGATGGAATCCATGTACGCCGTAGCAATGCCAGTGATAGCATTGGTCGCGCCGGGCCCGGAAGTCACCAGCACCACCCCAACCTTGCCGGTGGAGCGTGCGTAACCGTCCGCGGCATGGGTAGCCGCCTGCTCGTGCCGAACCAGCACGTGTTTGATCTTTTTCTGCCTGAATAATGCGTCGTAGATGTGCAGAGCTGCCCCCCCAGGATAGCCAAAAATGTAGTTAACATTTTCTTCCTGGAGCGCTCGCATGAGCATATCGCCACCGGATAGTAGTTCCACGTAAAACCTCTCACCATTCCTGAGTAATCATCAATAGTACAGGCGAATGTGATGTCGCCTGAACCGTTCACTCCCGGCATCACTCGGTAAGTGATGCGCATGCTCCAGACTTTGTTCATCTGCGCAACGCAGAAGTCTGTGCCAAAAAACGCTCGTATGTTTTACGAGCATTTACCTTTCGGTCTGGTTATGTCGGAACCCGACAAGCCGCTAAATACAAGGAGGCAGTAATTTTGCCATCTTATCGAGCCTTGTCAACCGGAACTGCGGCCTAATGAGCGTAAATACCAGGGTAACTTTGCAGAAACCGCCGAAAAAATGGCTATACTAAACTAAACTTCGAGCGTAGTGTCTGAAGTTGGCACAATGCGGCGACCCATATCTCAATTTAGGGAGATTAAAAATGAAGAGGATTATCTACTTTATCCTTCCCCTGGCGCTCATCTTTGGCGCACCCGGCGCACTCGCGGGTAAGGTGTTTAAATGGATCGATGACGAAGGCATTCCGCAATATACCGACCAGGCTCCCAAAGATCGCGAGTACACGATTGTAGAGACATTCGGGGCGCCCAAAAGCGCAGAAGCCGCATTGAAAAAGCGCGCCGAAGCAGCCGCTGCCGCTCAAGCCAGTAAAAGCGCCGCAGAAGAATCCGGCAAGGACTTCGAAGCACAAAAGCTCGAACGGGAACGTCAAGCCAAAGTGCGCGCCGAAAACTGCAAGAACGCGCGGGCCAATCTAAAAACGATTCAGGAGAACGCGCGGGTAAGAATCCTCGGTGAGGATGGAGAGTACCGATATCTTACCCCCGAAGAACGGCAGGCGCAGATCGACCAGGCATCCGAAATGATTGCCAACAGTTGCGAAGCCAGCCAATCCTGACAACCTGTCAACCTGTCAACCTGTCAACCAGGCAGAAGTGAAATCCGTGCGTGCCGCAATGCGCGGTGCGGCTATAACGCGCCGCCTGCCTGGAATACACTTTCGTAACCTATCCACTTAATCTCCCTGCAGGGGAGCGCTGCAACGGCAGACGGAATAACTGCCGGCGCGCCTGTACCAGCATTGCCAATTGCAAACCGGTTTCCCGGAAGACCGCACATCCCCGCTCGCTCAGGCGCGCTCCGATGACCATCGATCCACGACTACTAACGGCTAGACAGCCGCCATATCTCACCGATTCGGCGATCCAATGCCCAGAAGCCCTGTCAGTACAGTGCGAATTGCCTATTTGGTTTCTCGCCGGATCTTGCACGCTGTACGGAATTTTTCTCCTGCGGCTATAGCGACGGCTATCCCCTTCGT
>CAMYKE010000496.1:0-2282 GCA_947258895.1 uncultured Pseudomonadales bacterium
CCCCCGCGCTAGGAGCCTGTCGGACTTGGGTGTTCGTAGCGAGGGGAAGTCCGGTTTGAGGCAGATTTTGGGCTCTTTTGAGGCGAATAGTCATTCTATATAACGAGAAAGAGTAGAAAATATGTCCCCACTTCACTACAAGAGTGGCTTTTCGCAGTAGACTCATCCCAAGTCCGACAGGTTCCTAGAAGGGAATATCGTCATCGAAATCATCGAGGCCTGAGGGTTGGTTGGGTGCCTGCTGGGCCGGAGGCGCCTGTCGAGGAGCACTTTGGCCTGCAAGGGATTCCCTGCTACCACCGGCATCCGCACCGCGACTATCAAGCATTTGCATCTCACTCGCAACGATTTCCGTGGTATAACGTTTTACACCATCCTTCTCCCACTGGCGGGTTCGCAGCGCCCCCTCAACATATACCTTGGAACCCTTCTTGAGGTATTCCCCGGCGATTTCGGCCAATTTGTTAAAAAATACCACGCGATGCCATTCGGTGCGTTCCTGCGGTTGCCCGGTCTGCTTGTCTTTCCAGGTTTCCGAGGTCGCAATGGTCACATTGGTGACCGCGCCACCCGATGGCAAATACCGGGACTCGGGATCCGCACCACAATTTCCTACCAGAATTACTTTATTTACACCACGTGCCATGAATTACTCCAAACCTATAAATCACAATTGAATTTTCGAAACCCGGGCGGTCATTTAGCATGGGACAAAGCCAGCAACCAGCCACGCAGCCAGGACAGGCAAATACTAGCAGATTAATTACCGCTACGAAATTAACGGATCGAGCTTTGTGTCGCTTCGGGGTTTGGCATTATAATGAAGAGTAATCCGCCAACATGGTAATTACGGCCAGCAACACCGGCCGTCGACGGCAACCCCCCGAGCCGCTCCCGGAGTATCCTTTATTGCGCGCCGGGTAACCCGGAAATACAGCGGCAGGGCGTGATTGCCCCGTAACACGCATGGCCCGGATCGAGCCCAACGCAGCACGCGCCTGCCCGGCCGGGTCGCGCGCAAACTAACACTCTCTCCTGGAATCACCAGACTGAATCGTGGAAATAATACAACTGCGTGGGGTTCGTACCCATAACCTGAAAAACATCGACCTCGACATTCCCCGCGATAAACTGGTGGTCATCACCGGACTGTCCGGCTCGGGCAAGTCCTCGCTGGCCTTTGACACCCTCTACGCGGAGGGCCAGCGCCGTTACGTGGAATCGCTCTCCACCTATGCGCGACAATTTTTATCGATGATGGAAAAACCGGATGTCGATCATATCGAAGGGCTGTCCCCGGCGATTTCAATAGAACAGAAAGCCACCTCTCATAATCCGCGCTCCACGGTCGGAACCATCACCGAAATCCATGATTACCTGCGCCTGCTATTCGCCCGTGCCGGCGAACCTCGCTGCCCCGACCATGACCTGCCACTGGAAGCCCAGGCAGTTAGCCAGATGGTGGACCAGGTCATGGCCCTGGAACCAGGGACGGCGTTGATGATGCTGGCACCGGTGATCCAGGATCGCAAAGGCGAGCACGCACACCTGTTCAACGAACTGAATTCCCAGGGTTTTATCCGTGCCCGCATCGACGGCATCGTCTGCGAGCTCGATGACCCGCCGACGCTGGACAAGAACCGGAAACACACGATCGAAGTTGTCATCGACCGCTTCAAGGTCCGGGAAGGCCTGGAACTACGCCTCGCAGAGTCATTTGAAACCTGCCTTAACCTGAGCGACGGTGTTGCCAAAGTGATGGCTATGGAGAGCATCGATGACGCGCCACAGCAAGAGTTGCTGTTCTCGTCCCGCTTCGCCTGCCCCCGCTGTGGCCACAGTATTTCCGAGCTGGAACCACGGATGTTCTCGTTTAACAATCCGGCTGGCGCCTGTGCCACCTGTGACGGGCTCGGGGTGCAACAATTCTTCGATGAAAGTCGCGTGGTAAGCCAGCCCGGTCTGAAGCTGGCCGAGGGTGCGATACGCGGTTGGGATCGGCGGAATATCTACTATTTCCAGATGCTGACCAGCGTCGCCGAGCATTACGGATTCGAACTGGCGCAGGCCTTCGAAGACCTGCCGGAACAGGCGCGCCAGGTCCTTCTGCACGGCAGCGGCGAAGAAAAGATCCAGTTCAAATACCTCAGCGAGCGCGGCGACACCATCATTAAGTCGCACACTTTCGAGGGCATCCTACCCAATATTTCACGACGTTATCGCTCCACGGAATCACAGATGGTCCGCGAAGACCTGGCCAAATTGATCCGCGACGGGATCAA
>CAMYKE010000496.1:2299-3837 GCA_947258895.1 uncultured Pseudomonadales bacterium
GTGTTCATCGAAAATAATAACCTGCCCGCGATCAGCAAGTTACCGGTTGGAGCGGCATTCGCCTACTTCGATAACCTGAGTTTGTCGGGGCGGCGCGGCGCGGTCGCCGAGAAGATCCTCAAGGAAATTCGCCTGCGCTTGTCGTTCCTGGTCAATGTCGGCTTGAATTACCTGACCCTCGATCGCAGTGCGGAAACCCTGTCGGGCGGCGAGGCCCAGCGGATAAGGCTCGCCAGTCAGATCGGAGCAGGCCTGATGGGGGTGATGTATATTCTGGACGAACCCTCCATTGGCCTCCACCAGCGCGACAATGCGCGCCTGCTCGACACCCTGTTTCATCTGCGCGACCTGGGTAATACCGTGCTTGTCGTGGAGCATGATGAGGACGCAATTCTCAGCGCCGACCATGTTATCGACATCGGGCCGGGAGCAGGCGTCCACGGCGGCGAGATCATTGCCCAGGGAACGCCCCGGCAAGTGATGTCCAACTCGCAGTCCATCACCGGGCAGTATCTTTCCGGCATCCGGGAGATCAAGATACCCCTCGTGCGCCATAGCTGGAATTCCGAACGGGTACTCGCCCTGACCGGGGCGACCGGCAATAACCTTAAAGGCGTTAACCTGGAGGTTCCGCTAGGCCTCATGACCTGCATTACCGGGGTTTCCGGCTCCGGGAAGTCTACCCTGATCAACAACACACTGTATCCGACCGCCGCCACGGCACTAAACGGCGCGACGACTCTTCGCGCAGCGCCTTTCAAGCAAGTCCTGGGACTGGAACTGCTCGATAAGGTGGTCGACATCGACCAGAGCCCTATCGGCCGGACGCCGCGGTCAAACCCCGCTACCTACACCGGCCTGTTCACGCCCATCCGGGAACTGTTCGCAGCCACCCAGGAGGCGCGCTCGCGGGGCTACAAACCCGGACGGTTCAGCTTTAATGTCAAGGGCGGTCGCTGTGAGACCTGCCAGGGCGACGGCCTGATCAAGGTAGAAATGCACTTCCTGCCGGATATCTATGTGCCCTGCGATGTATGCAAGGGTAAACGCTATAACCGCGAAACACTCGAGGTAAAATACAAGGGCAAGACCATCACCGAAGTGCTCGACATGACCGTGGAGGAAAGCGCCGAGTTTTTCCGCGTGGTGCCTGCGCTGGCGCGCAAGCTGCAGACTCTGATCGATGTCGGCCTGTCCTATATTCGCCTCGGCCAGAGCGCGACCACCCTGTCAGGTGGTGAAGCCCAACGGGTCAAGTTGGCGAAAGAGCTTTCCAAACGCGATACCGGCTCAACTCTCTACATCCTCGACGAACCAACCACCGGCCTCCACTTCCACGACATTGAGCAGTTGCTGAAAGTGCTGCACCGACTGCGCGACCATGGCAACACCATTGTGGTCATCGAGCACAACCTCGATGTAATAAAGACCGCCGACTGGATCGTTGACCTGGGCCCGGAGGGCGGCGACGGTGGTGGCGAGATTATTGCGACCGGCACCCCGGAAGACATTACCAAAATTGCCGGCTCCCACACTGG
>CAMYKE010000496.1:3874-5571 GCA_947258895.1 uncultured Pseudomonadales bacterium
GCCAAGGCCCTGCAACGCGACAAGTCCCGATCTACCGCCCGATTGCAGGAACAACTGGCCACTACACCCGGGTAGTTCTGCAAAACGGGTTACGAAGGCTGGTCCAATCGCGGCAACAGGACGTATTCAGCGTGGTGCAGGCAACAACATCCTGCAGTGGAGCGCGTTTGATCAAACTGGCATTGGCAGGATGGCTTTTCATGGCAACTACGAATAGCTCCGGTAACCCCGACAACCGGGTTAACGCGGCACAAGCCGAATGGAGGGTAGTGAACGACACGGTGATGGGCGGCCGCTCGAGCAGCCACGTGGAGCGTAACGACGCACAGCAAAGCGTACGTTTCCAGGGCACGCTGTCGCTGGAGAACAACGGCGGTTTTGCCAGCGTACGCGCTCCGGTCAACGCCGGTCTGTTCGCTGGATTCCCGGGCGTGTGTCTGGAGGTCCGCGGTGACGGGCGTACCTATCAGTTCCGGATCCGGGATTCGGTCGCGATCGACGGTGTAGCCTTCGTGACCGAGTTTCGCACCCGGAATAACGAATGGCAGACCATTCAGAAGTTATTCAAGGATTTTGAACCGCGCTTTCGCGGGCAAAGGATACCGGTGGAGCGTCAGCTACAGAGCGACAGCATCCAGCAGGTTGGTTTTCTGTTGGCAGACAAACGGGCCGGGGCGTTCCGGCTGGACATCCGGGAAATCGCGCCCTGCCTGGTGGCGATGCCGGCAGGGTGAACGCCGACTGCGCTAACGATTAGCCCGCACCTGTCACCGATTGGTGTGTATGATGGCGAGCCGGATGGTGCGCAGATCGCGCCAAAGCATATTTAGCAGACTGTAAATTTCCGGCTTCAATAAAATACCTGTGTTCATGGATTATTCTCAGCTTTGATGCTATTTCGGTGACTGATGCGGGTTAGCCTCGCGCTCCGCCCGGCAGTCGTAGGCACCCATCTCGAACTCCCTGCAAAGCAATGGCCGCTGTGCGTATATGGAACACCGCAGGCTGTTCCTGTCCAGTGCGGCACACCAGCCGTCGTCCAGGCGCGCCATGACTTCGCCGCCCCACCGGTCCGTCTCGATGTAGCGCTCGGGGACGCCGGTATCGGTCAGCAGCATAACCTCCAGCCGACAGCAGCTGGCCTGGCACGACGTGCAGGAGATTGCGGTCTCGGGCAGGGCGTGCATTGCAATTTTCACAGTGTTCGACACCAAGTGAATGCGACCTTCGGCTGCCGCTTCGATACCCAAATAGCGCGAGCGATCAGTGCGCCAATACGGCTGCCATTGCCTTTAGGCAAGTGTCGATATTCTCCCGTCGCGAACTGTGCCCCATCAACCCGATGCGCCATACTTTTCCGGCCAGCGCACCCAGGCCAGCGCCGATTTCCAGGTGGTACTCATTTAGCAATCGGGCTCGCAGTGCGGCCTCATCATGGCCCTCCGGCACCGCTACGCTATTGAGTTGCGGCAACCGGTAGGGTTTCGCCACCACCAGCTCCAGCCCCAACTCGCCTAACCCTTGCGCCAGGATCTCGTGATTCTCCTGGTGCCGGCGCCAGGCGTTCTCCAGGCCCTCTTCCTGCAACAGCAACAGGGCCTCATGCAGGCCGTACAGGGCGTTTATTGGAGCGGTGTGGTGATAGGCCCGCTTTGTGCCTTCGCCCCAGTATCCCATCACCAGGTTCATATCCAGGA
>CAMYKE010000497.1:0-3870 GCA_947258895.1 uncultured Pseudomonadales bacterium
TTCCAGAACCTGGGCGACGGGACCTATTTCCATTCCGGCTTGCTGGCGATCCGGGCCAGCATCGCGGCCGGGGTAAACATTACCTACAAGCTCCTCTACAACCATGCCGTCGCCATGACGGGCGGCCAGCCGCTCGACGGCGACCTGCCGGTGGAGCGGCTGGTGTACCAGCTGAAAGGAGAGGGCGTCAAACGCATCGCGGTAGTATCTGATGATCCTGACAAATATCCCGGGTCGTTTCCGCGGTTCGATGGACTGAGCATAGAGCATCGCGATCGCCTGGACACGATCCAGCGCGAGATTCGGGAAATTCCGGGAACAACGGTGATTATTTACGACCAGGGCTGCGCCGCGGAGAAACGCCGCAAACGGAAACTGGGAACATTGGAAGACCCGCCAGTACGGGTATTTATCAATGAAGATGTCTGTGAGGGCTGCGGCGACTGCGGAGTGCAATCCAATTGCCTGTCGGTATTGCCCAAGGAAACGCCGCTGGGACGCAAACGCACGATCAACCAGAGTGCCTGCAACAAGGATTATTCCTGCCTTAAGGGGTTTTGTCCCAGTTTCGTCACGGTCGTCGGCGGCCAGTTGCGCAAACCACGTCCGCCCGATCACAAACCCCTGTTTGGCCCGTTACCGGAGCCAGACTTGCCTTCCCTTGAGCAGCCCTGGAATATCCTGGTCACAGGTATCGGCGGAACCGGGGTCTTGACGATCGGCTCGATCGTGGCGATGGCCGCGCACATCGAGGAGAAGGGATGTTCAACCCTGAACCAGACCGGATTGGCGCAAAAGTTTGGCGCCGTGATCAGTCATGTGCGAATCGCGCGCAACCAGCAGCAGATTCATGCCGTGCGGATCGCGGCGGGCGACGCCGATCTATTACTGGGCTGCGACCTGGTGGTGGCCGATTCGGACGATGCGCTCGCCAAGCTGAACATCGAGCGCAGTCACGCCGTGGTCAACGATTACCAGGCCCCGACAGCCGCGTTCCTGCAACATCCGGATCTGGAGTTCCCCGCGGCAGCCATGAAGCAAACCCTGGAAGAAGAACTGGGTACCGGCAAGGCGTCCTTTTTTGACGCCACCCAAATCGCCGAAGCGCTACTCGGTGACGCGATAGCCAGTAATATGATTCTTCTTGGTTACGCGTACCAGCGCGGCTTGATACCGGTTTCCGCCGCCGCCATCGAACAGGCGCTGAAACTCAACAATGTGGCGGTCGCGCTGAACCGGCAGGCATTCCTGTGGGGTCGCCGGGCGGCCCATGACCTGGACGTGGTGCGCCGAATGGCAGGTATTGACAGTGAGCCACAACCTCCCACACGAGGGCTGGAGGAGTGGATCGAGTGGCGTACAAATTACCTCACCCAGTACCAGGACAGTAATTATGCCGACCAGTATCGACAGTTTGTCGAAGAGGTAATGGCCGCGGAGCTCAGGCTACCTGACGCTCGGCCGGACGAGTTGCCCCTCAGTGACGCAGTCGCCCGTTGCCTGTTCAAGCTGATGACCTACAAGGATGAATACGAAGTAGCGCGACTCTACACCAATGGTGATTTCCTGCGCAAACTGCATGCGCAGTTCGAGGGCGATTTCAAACTGAAGTTCCACATGGCGCCGCCCCTGCTCGCCGGCAGCCGCTGGGATATCTTCGGTTACAGCAGTGAACGACGCCTGGAACGGCAGTTGATCGCGGACTATCGCGCCACGCTGCGCAGCTTGCTGGAGGACCTGATCCCGGACAACCACCAGGCGGCGGTTGCCATTGCCGCGCTGCCGGATACGATCCGCGGCTACGGCCCGATCAAGGCCGCCAACGCCGCCGCCGCGCAGCGACGGCAAGAGGAGCTCCTGGACCGGTTCTATGGCCGGGAGGACAAGGTCGTGCGCCTGCACACAAGGCAGGTTGCCTGAGCCCCGGGCGTACCGAACCGGAGATCTGCCGAGGGACGCAAATGAACACTTCAGCCTGCCAGCGAGGTCCACGCCAGTGAACAGGGATTCAATCGTAATCGTAGCGGCCGCCCGCACCCCGATCGGCGGTTTCCAGGGCGCGTTCAACGACCTGGCTGCGCCGGAGCTGGGAGCGGTAACTACAAAGGCGGTGCTGCAACGTGCTGGCCTCGCGCCGAACGAAATCGACGAACTGCTGTTTGGCTGCGTATTGCCCGCGGGCCTGAAACAGGCGCCGGCGCGCCAGGTCGCGTTGGCTGCCGGGCTCGATACCACGACCTGTTGTACTACCGTAAACAAAATGTGTGGCTCGGGAATGAAAAGCGTGTTGTTGGCGCACGACCAGCTGCGGGCGGGAAGTTGCCGCACCGCGATCGCCGGTGGTATGGAGAACATGAGCCGGGCGCCGCACTTGCTGGGCGGGCTGCGTCGTGGCATACGGATCGGCGATGCCGACGTGCTGGATCATATGTTCTGTGACGGTCTCGAAGATGCCTACACCGGCAAGCTGATGGGCGTGTTTGCCCAGGAATCCGCCGACCGCTTTGGGATCGGCCGGGAGCAAATGGATCAGTATGCGGTTGAGTCGCTGTGTCGCGCAGAGTTGGCAATAGAAAACGGGTTTTTTGCGGATGAGATCGTTCCGGTCGACCTAACCGATCCAAAAACCGGCAAGCCCGGCCGCACTATCACTAAGGACGAACAGCCCGGCAATGCAAAGGTCGAAAAAATCCCCGAACTGAAGCCGGCATTCAGGACGAACGGCACCATTACTGCAGCCAATAGCAGTTCGATTTCCGATGGCGCAGCCGCATTGTTGTTGATGAATGAAGCGGATGCCCAGCGGCGCGGCCTGGTGCCGATGGCGCGAATCCTGGCGCATTGCAGCCATGCCGGCCCGCCGGCGGAGTTTCCGAGCGCGCCGATCGATGCGATCCGTAAATTGCTGGCAGCGACGGAGTGGACCCTCAGGGATGTCGACCTGCTCGAGATCAACGAAGCGTTTGCGCTGGTGCCCTTACTCGCGATGCAGGAGCTGGGCATCGATCGTGACCGCCTCAATATCCATGGTGGCGCGTGTGCCCTCGGTCACCCGATTGGCGCTTCCGGTGCGCGAATTATCGTGACCCTGTTGCATGCCTTGCGCCGGGTTGGCGGCTCACGCGGTGTGGCGGCGATCTGCATCGGTGGTGGAGAGGCCAGCGCAGTCGCGATCGAGCGGATTAGCTGAGCATCAGGCCGCTGATTGCGGGGTCGGCGTCAGCCTTGTTTGGCAGTGCTGGGTGGCGGTAGTGGTCATCGTGCTGATCCTGTTTGTGATCATGATGACACTGCACCTGGCAACGCGGTGTCGAAGCGCTGTAACGGATGCTGGCCAGAGTCCCTGAGGCGCTATTTGGAGCAACGCTGCGCCAGGTCAAATGTCGCGATCGCAATCCATGTGATACTGTTTTTTGCAGCCGGGGTTTTGTTCGGTCGCGGGTTTTTGCGATCGCTCGCCAACATTGGTGAGGCAGTCCCTGGCACCGGGTTCTTCAGCTGAGATCTCTGCAGGAGATCGGGAGGGTGTTCATGCCAGCCGCACTGGTAAAGGAATTTCTGGATTCACAGCAGATCAAATACGTGACGGTCAAGCATTCGCCGGCCTATACCGCCCAGGAAGTCGCAGAGTCGGCCCATGTGTCCGGCCGGGAACTGGTGAAAGCGGTAGTCCTGATGGCCGACGAGCGGCCGCTGATGGCCGTGCTGCCGGCGGCCAAGCGGGTGCATCTTGGAAGATTGAAAAAGGCCGTGGGTTCCGATGATCTGTGCCTTGCCGACGAGGCGCAATTCCAGGCGCTATTCCCGGGATGCGAGATGGGGGCCATTCCGCCCTTCGGCAACCTGTATCACATGAACGTATATGTCTCG
>CAMYKE010000497.1:3979-4864 GCA_947258895.1 uncultured Pseudomonadales bacterium
GGATATCGTATTCAGCGCCGGTTCCCACAGCGAGTTGATCCGCCTCTCCTATGAGGATTTTGCGCGCATTGTTGAGCCCCTGGTAGTGGAATTCTGAGTGAGGAAAGCAAGTAATTGACAGGCGCGGACCGAACGTGCCGAGGGGCCGTTCGCGGTCATTCTTGTTGCTGCGATTTCGCCAGAATCCCGCGCATAATCTCTTGCGCTTCCGGTTGAGTCACCAGCCGGGTAAAGCAGCTAGCCTCCCGTTCGATCGTTTCCAGCAAGCTGGCCTTGAACGGGGCGCGCAGCAGCCGTTTGTTGGCTTGCGCGGCCTCCGGTGGCAGGCTGGCGATGCGACTCGCTTCGGCCAGCGCGGCGGCCTGCAGTTCAGCACTGGCGAATACCCGGTTCACCAAGCCCAGGTCGCGAGCGACCGAGACGTTGAACGGCGCGTCGCCGAGTAACAGTTCAGTGGCTCTGCGCTGCCCGCAGAGCATCGGTAACAGCAGCGATGCGCCGGCCTCAATACAGATGCCGAGTTTGACGAAGGGCATGCTGAAGCTGGCCTGTTCATCCGCATAGACAACATCGCAGTGCAGTAGCATGGTGACGCCAATACCCACCGCAAGGCCATTCACCGCGGCCAACAGTGGCTTGCTGGCGTTGGCGAGGGCGAGGATAAACCGGAACACGGGCGCGACCTGGTCAACGGGAGGGCTGTTCAGGAAATCTTGCAGGTCATTGCCGCTGCAATAGTCAGCACCGGCGCCAGTGAACAGAATTGCCCGGATGTCCGGATCTGAATCGGCGGCGTCGAGAGCATCTGCCAGGGCTTGGTACATGGCATGGTCGAGGGCGTTTTTTTTGCCTGGCCGGTTCAGGCACAGGATCAGCACCCCGTCT
>CAMYKE010000498.1 GCA_947258895.1 uncultured Pseudomonadales bacterium
ATGCCTAACACCGTATCGTGTGGCTGCATCAACGCCATAAATACTTCGGCATTTGCCTGGGAGCCGGAATGGGGTTGTACATTGGCATAGTCGGCGCCAAACAACTGCTTGGCTCGCGCGATCGCCAGCGCCTCGGCGACATCAACATGCTCGCAGCCGCCGTAATAGCGTTTGCCCGGGTAACCCTCCGCGTATTTATTGGTCAGCACGCTACCCTGAGCTTCCATGACCAGCGGGCTGGCATAGTTTTCCGAAGCAATCAACTCTATGTGCTCTTCCTGACGAGTGATCTCTGCGGCAATTGCCACGGACAGCTCGGGATCGAAATCGGCAATAGTGTCGCTTTTCTTGAACATCAATGGACTCCTGCAAAGGGATGCGAATAAAAAGCCGGTCATTTTACATTAATACGGCGGAAAATGGATGGCTAAATCGCGAATATCCCGGCGCCGATAATCGTTGGCCGGAGGCTGGTTCACAGCGGGGGGCACCGCGGCCTGGTGATGACAACGGTCGGGTTTTGACGCCAGTGGCTTGTGACACATCGAAAGCATGATTCACCACTTACCCATTCAATTCGGCTAACAGCCTATTTTTTGTCGTAAAATCCAAAACTGTAAGAAAAAAATCCCACGATCATACGCAATTGAGTGAAATAATGATTATTTGCCCAGAAAAAAGGCACGTAATAAGTAATTTGGATTATTTAACCAATATTGCCATTAAAGTGGGTTTTAATTGCCAGATCGTCCTGTTCGATCAGCTCCGTCAAGCAGGATATGCCCAGATCGGTATACTCTGGCCAGGGAAAACGCCCGTTGCTGTCCAGATGGATCGCGCCGACGCCCGCGGCCTGCGCCGTCTGCAGGTCGATTACGTAGTCCCCGACAAACACCGTGTCCACGGGGCCGACTCCCCAGTCGCGCAAGAGACGCCGGACGCCTGCGGGACTCGGCTTTAACGCCTCCTCGTCACGACCAATCACAAAGGCGTCCGAAAAGTGTTCGGACAAACCGATCTGCTCCAGCGAAATGAGGGCATTATCCCGTGAGTTGCGCGTGATAATGCCCATATGACAACGCTGCGCGACGAGTTTCTCCACCAGTTGCACCGCGCCACGGGTCGCTATCGAGCGCTTCGCAAGATCCGTTTCAATCCGATCCAGCTCACGACGTTTTTGCCTGCCAACCACCGGTCCCAGCGTATCCAGGTGCTCCAGGATATAACAGTCTTCCGGCACATCCAGCGCCTTCTTGATGGCAGCGAAGTCGTGCTGGGGCCGGGTCAACGTGCCATCGAGATCAAAGATCCAGCAACGTCGCTGCACGATATGCCACTTATCCACTCGCAACTCCCGGGGCAGTGCCCCTTTGCCTATTTACCCGACGGCGGGGCGAGACGGCAACATTTGACACCCTTTGATTTCCTTTACAGCGGGTTAATCCTATAATCCGCGAGAGGTTTCGCGGCAACGCGCCGCATCCCGGGCAAACGCTGCCTGCCCCAACGAACCCACGGCGCCCTCAACAGGAACCCGGATAGCCTACCATGACAACTGCAATAGACGAAGACCCGCAACCGCTCGGAGAGCTGGTTTTGGCGCAGCCGGCGCTGCCCAGGGATAGCAATGGCAATAACAAGGTATATGCCGGCTGGGTCGTTGCCCAGATGGATCTCGCCGCGGCCATGACCGCACAGCGGGTCACTCGTTCGCCTATCGCAACCGTAGCAATAGAAGGCATGGACTTTGTCGCGCCGATAAAACTGGGCTCGACGGTGTCATTTTATACCCGGATTACCAACGTTGGGCGCACTTCGGTCAGCGTAGTCGTTGAAGTATGGGCGCAGCCGGTACAGGCGGCCGAACAGCACAAGGTAACCGATGCCGGGTTTGTGCTGGTCGCCGTGGATGAAACGGGTCATACCCGGTTAATCGAACAGGCCTGAGGACTGCGATTTCAGATGCGTTCCGGGATCAGGAAAATCGCCGTTCCGATCATCCACGCTATCGATAATTGCAGTGAATGGACCGGACGCTGCGTTGCCTGGCTTACCCTCGCGCTGGTTTGCCTGACGTTCCTGGTAGTCGTGCTGCGCTACCTGTTCAACGCGGGGTCGGTCGCCCTGCAGGAATCACTGCTCTACCTGCACAGCCTGGTATTCCTGCTCGGTGCAGCCTACACCCTGAAACATGACGGCCACGTGCGGGTTGACATTATCTACCGGCCGCTGTCCTCGCTCGGTCAGGCGTGGGTAAACCTGCTCG
>CAMYKE010000499.1 GCA_947258895.1 uncultured Pseudomonadales bacterium
TTCTGCGGTGCGGTTTCAACCGGTCGACGCAACACATTCGCTAAATCGCTCGGCTGGTGTTCTGAAGTCTAATGTTTTCCTTGGTCGTTCGTTGAGCTTTCGAGCAACGGCATTTAATCTGTTCTGATGAATGTTGGAAAGGTCCATGCCTTTGGGAAAATATTGTCGCAGTAGGCCGTTGGTGTTCTCGTTCGAGCCACGTTGCCAGGGGCTTTGCGGATCACAAAAATAGACTTCTATATTGGTGTCCAGACTAAATCGCAAATGTTCGGCCATCTCCGAACCGCGGTCCCAGGTTAATGACTTGTAGAGTTCTCGCGGTAAGTTACGCGCCTGCTTGATCAGGGCATTGATGACCGTCGCCGAGTCCTTATTCTTTACGCGCACCAGTATCACGTATCGCGTACTGCGCTCGACCAGCGTAGCAATCTGACTCTGATTGCTGCCAATCAGCAGGTCACCTTCCCAATGGCCCGGTACAGCGCGATCCTCAACTGAGGCCGGTCGTTCGCTGATCGATACCGTATCCTTGATACGGCCATGTGTGGGCGTTTTCTGCGTATGACTACGACCGTGACGCATCTTCCGTTTACGCCGCAAATGCGCCAACAGCTCCTTCTTCAAGGCCCCGCGGGCCTGAATGTACAGACTCTTGTAAATCGTCTCGTGCGACACCTGGTAGTTCTCGTCGGCCGGATAGGTGTACTTAAGCCAGCCAGCAATCTGTTCCGGGGACCAAAGATCTCTGAGCTTACGCGCTACCTCACGCGCCATTAGCCGATTCTGAACCAGTTTACAGGTCTTCGGGCGCTTGGCCCGATCCCAGGCAGCCTCATCGGCCTGGTGGGCTCGATAGCACCGACGCCCGCGATTGCGCCTTACCTCCCGACTTATCGTCGATGGAGCTCGACCGAGGTCGCTGGCTATCGATCGTAGTGTTCTTCCAGCAACGAGGCCACGGGAGATCTCCTCTCGTTCGCACAACGACAGTGCGCGCGTTGATCGTCGCCTCGCTGGTGGTCGTATACCGCCGGTTTTCGAAAAGATAGTCTGGATCGACGAGTGGCCTTGAATGCCAAAGGCACGGCCAATCTCGTTTAACGAATCGCCTTTGCGCCAGCGATTCCACATCTCGGCCTTCTCTGACTCTGTATAACGGCGTCTCTTGCGTGTCCTCATCGGCAACATCCTCCTCTAACTGCTAGAGTTTAGGTGTTGCGTTCACCGATTGAATCCACCCCGCAGAAGCTGCCGACAAGCTAGAAACTACATGATCGGCGGCTTCTGACCCGTAGCGGAACTTAGGTATATCCCAGAATTGACGCGGCTTTCCTGCCAGTCATACTTGCTTCGATAAGGGCAAACCTGATCAAAGTCAGGGACGCAAAGCCACGGGTCCTCGCTTCCTCCGAGTAGTCTCCGTCCACTCCCCGAAGGACCCAAGATCGCCGGGCTGCCGAACCACAGGATAGTTCGAGCAGGTGAATGCCATGCGTAAGTACTTCTTCTTTTTCGCGCTCTTTCTTGCGGGCTGCGCCAGCAATGGTGATGATGGATCTACGGATACTGGTACTAGCCCGCCACCCGTAGCACATGCACCAGAGCTGACCTCGCTGACACTGCAACCCGACACGGCCTTGTACATGCAAGGAATCGGCAGCGTCGTCGCTACGGTCGAGGTCACGTTCCGCGATGCCGGATTGGATCTACAAGCGCTGTGGGTCCGGATGCCGGATGATTCGACCTTTGAGTTCGCGAAATCGATGTCCACCGAGACAGGGAGTTTTTCCGAAGATTTGATCATGTCGACGCAAACCGTCGGTACAGTTGCGCTTGAGTTCTGGCTGGTGGATCAGGCCGGTGACAGCTCAGATCATTTCGCGTCGGAGTTCATCGTTTTACCCAACGTGCAATCCAGTGACTGGACCAATCGTCTGAGCGGTCTGACACACGCTCTGGGTGACGTCATCTGGGATGGCGATGCATTCATCGCGGTTGGTTCCGTCGGCACAGTCCTGACCTCCGCCGACGGTATCGCCTGGGTGGAAATAGAATCGGGCTTTGTTGCCGACCTGAGTGCCGTTGCATTCTACGGATCGGACATCTATGCCGTTGGTGATGGAGCCATCCTGCATTCGGCGGATCACGGTGCGAGTTGGACGCTGAAGGGCAGCATAGCGGAAGCGGTCCTCCAGGCAGTCGCTATCAATTCATCGCAGATCGTTGTTGGCGGGTATCGCCGGAATTGGGGCACTGCAATTACCC
>CAMYKE010000500.1 GCA_947258895.1 uncultured Pseudomonadales bacterium
TTTCCTTGTTCAGCAACGCATATACCAATGAGCCGAAGTTAGCGAAATGACATTTTTTATTACCGTCTGGCTGCTCTGGTGTTATTTCCTGATCTTTTCAGGATTACGTTCGATTGCACGGAAACCCTGGTCACGTCGTAGCGGGATAAGCATGCCGTCGCTTTTCTCAAGCCATTCAAACATGCGGCTGTTGAGTTGTTTAATCAGGTCCTGATGTTCCGGGCTTATGCCGATCGAATTGTCTTGCACGTATAGAGTAACTTGCCGCTCGTCCTCTGTGTCAATACCAATTTTGACCTCAGGCGTGACCCCATCGCGGTGGTACTTGATTGAATTGGAAATCAGATTGGAAAAGACCTGAACCAATAGATTTTCCTGTCCTTCTATCACCGGCAAGCGGTCCTCAACCAAAATGACCGCTCCCGCATCCCGGACCACGCTTTCCATTATCGCCAGGCTGCTTTTCACACAGGCATTAAGATCCACTGTGTCAATTTCCAGCTTGCGATAACTGATTCTGGACAGATCCAACAAGTCCTTGATCAGGCTTTCCATTTTGTCGACGTTGTGGAGAACGCGTTCGAGGTAGCGGGCGGACTGCGGATCAACCTGCAGCTTCTCCAGCATCGCCAGTTTTTTTGCAAACCCCGCGATGCTCACCAGTGGTGCCTTGAGGTCGTGGGAAACCGTGTAGACAAATTGTTCCAGCTCGGCATTTTTGCTCTGTAGCCGGGTGTTCACATCACGCAACTTCTGCTGCGCGATGTATCGTTCCGTCAGATCGACGATTGTACTGACTATCCGCAGACCCTGGGGCGTATGGATGGGATTCAAGCCGATTTCAACGGGGACTTCACTACCATCCTTTCGTATACCATAAAGATCACGCCCCATGCCCATCACCCGCGGACGCCGCTCATCAGCAAAACCCTTGCGATAGCGTCGATGCTGGGAGCGGGTATGCGCGGGTACCAGAATATCAATATTCTTCCCTACCAGCTCGTCGCTTCGCCAGCCAAAGACGTTCTGAATTTGCTGATTGGCAAATACCAGCTTCCCATGAGCATCGACGATTGCGATCGCGTTCGGCGCCGCTTCCAGAGCATGCTTGAACTGCTTGTCCAGCGCCCGTTCCTGAGCTCTGACGCTAATAAACAACGCGCCCATGATGCAGCCCATAAGCACGGTAAACAGACTCAACGCCCGATTTACCAGCCCCATGCTGAAGTTCTCCGAATGGGGAGAGATCAGATACCCCAGAGCAATGAGTACGCAGCAGGCAAACGTCACCCAGTACAGTTCGCGCTTTGACGCCAGCACAAAAGATGAGGCGATACAGACGATGATATAAAGCGATCCGATGGCATAACCTAACGGGGAAATATAGTCCAGAAGCAAGATAACCAGCGAGTAGCACAGGATCAGCAGATGGAACAACCGGTTGCGAAACGAAACTTTAGCCTCCACGCAATGCTTCCACATTTTCAGATGCTTCCATCTGCTGTAGTGCCTTGATGATCTCCGGAATGTTAGGAATTAGCATGATTGCCGTGATCAGCGACGCTGTGGCCGTAATCGCCTTGATCAATCCGGAGAGTATGTACCGGGACTGCCACACATTTACTATTTCCATCAGATGCGTCGTCCCGCAGGCAAATATGAAGATTGAAAAGAGCAGGAACAAGTTATCGAAGCGATGATATAGCCGGGCACGAAACACGATAAACGCCAGCAAAAACGGGATGCAGAAATAGGCAAACACAATGATAGCGTCGGAGACCACATGGAGCCACAGCACTTCCGGTGTCCATAAATAGCAGTGTCCATGGGGCATAAATGAATCCGTTGGTATATCGCTGAGAAAGTCCATTGATCCTCCCGTTGGGAACGACGATAGAGCGGTGAGAAAAGTTTTTGGAGCCGCCAGTTGCAGTGTGCCAGAGAACCGCTCGGACGGTCCGGGCCGTTGTCTGTCATTTTGCCTTGCTTGCAATATCGGCTGACTCGGGAAACTTTTAACCAATTGTGCTGAAAATGTGGTCCACGGCTCAGTCATACCGGGTTTGAAATATTCAAAGGAAAATTGAAGGCCGCTGGCAGCTAGCCGTATCTCAACTACAATTTAGGCAAGTGTCACCTTAAATAGCGAGCGACTGCTCTCGTCGTGACGGTTGCTTTACTGGGCAAAAAGAGATTCTTCCCCGGGGTCTGCTGCATTTGTGCAACCTGCCCGGACCGGCTGGAAATCCAGTGGGCGTGCCAG
>CAMYKE010000501.1 GCA_947258895.1 uncultured Pseudomonadales bacterium
ATTCTAGGTATTTTCTGCAAAAGTCCTCAATTGTGGGGGTATGCAGAAAATTTTCTGCCTAATAACTAGTTAACTTTCATCAAGGAGAAATACCATGAGTAACTATCCAAGAACATTCTCACATATTGGAATTTCTGTTCCTGATGTTGAAAAGGCTGTTGATTTTTATAGCAAGGTCATGGGTTGGTATCTAATCATGAAACCAACCGTAATCACCGAGGAGTCGGAAACACCGATAGGACAAATGTGTATTGATGTATTTGGTACTGGTTGGGGCTCTTTCAAAATCGCTCATATGTCAACAGGTGACAAAATTGGGGTAGAAATGTTCGAATTTAAAAACAACGAAAAACCAAAGGATTTCGAATACTGGAAAACAAGCACATTTCATTTTTGCGTTCAAGATCCTGATATAGAAGGCCTTGTAGAAAAAATAGTGGCTCATGGGGGGAAGCAGAGAATGCCAATTCGAGAGTATTATCCTGGTGAAAAACCCTACAAGATGGTTTATGTAGAAGATCCATTCGGCCTCATATTCGAGGTTTACTCTCACAGTTATGAGCTTACTTATTCGCAGGGTGCATATTAAAAGTTAACAAAGCGCTGCACTCGGACCGGACAAACAGCTCAGTTGATTTTCTGGACTGAGTGAACATTACATACTTTAGTTCACACCCAAAGGATAGCCTTCGCATTGACAAGTCTCCGGGTTATAAGTAGGTTAGTTCAGTTCCACATATAAGCAGCCCACTGGCGCATAATCGAGCCGTGCGTAACAAGTCGAATTTTAGTGCTTACTTGGGGAGGCGCAGATGTACGAGAATTTGGCGACCTTGGTAGTCTTCGCTTTCATATTCAGCGTGGTTGCCGGCAGGATTGAGCGCAGCACCATTACCGGCCCAATCATTTTCATTGCCTTTGGTTTGATTTCGGGACCTGTCGGCCTGGGATTCCTCAACATCGAGGTTAAAGCGGTCGAACTGCGCGTTGTGGCTGATCTGACGCTTGCACTGGTGCTTTTCATCGACGCGGCAAATGCAGACCTGTCGACCTTGCGGTCCCATGCGCGAATTCCACGGCGCATGCTGCTGATCGGGCTACCGCTCTGTATCATTCTCGGCGTCGGCGTCGGAATGGTGGTTTTCCCCAATATCTCCCTGTTTGAGCTATGCATTCTCGCCACTATGCTCGCCGCCACCGATGCGGCCCTCGGCAAGGGTGTGGTGACCAACAAGGCCGTCCCGGCACGGATCCGGGAAGGTCTGAACATGGAGAGCGGGCTCAACGATGGACTATGCGTTCCGGTGCTGTTGGTATTCCTGGCCCTGGCGACGGGTTCCGCTGGCGATAGCGGCAGTGGCGAGTTGGCTCTGAAGCTGGTAGCCCAGGAAATCGGTATTGGCCTGGGCGTGGCGGTGGTGTTTTCCCTGGTGGGAGTCAAACTGATTTCCATATGCGTACACCGCGACTGGTTCACCGATGTCTGGATACAGATTCCGGTAGTCACTCTGGCCCTGGCCTGCTTCGCAACGGCCCAGACTCTGCACGGCAGCGGCTACATCGCCGCCTTTGTCGGCGGTTTGCTGTTCGGTCACTTCGCAAAGGAACATACCCACAAGCTGGTGATTGCTGGCGAAGGCATCGCCGAGCTGCTTGCGATGCTGACCTGGGTCGCATTCGGGGAGGCGGCCGTTGGTCAGTACTGGGCACGTATGACCATGGATGTCGTGATCTACTCCCTTTTGAGCCTCACGCTTATTCGTATGCTGCCCAATGTAATTGCCCTGACGGGTACCGGAGAGAAACTGGAAACCAAACTGTTCCTGGCCTGGTTTGGACCCAGGGGTCTGGCGAGTATCGTATTTTGCATCATTGTTATCAACGCGGATCTGCCCAGTGAGTCCGTGCTCGTGTCCACCGTGGTATGTACCGTAACGCTGTGTGTGATAGCTCACGGCTTGACGGCGAACGCCTGGGCCAAGGGCATTGCGCGCAGACTCAAGTCTAAATAGCGCGGCGCCGGGCGAAGATATCCCGCAACATTACATCCCTTAATTCACACTATTGCTTTTGAGATCATGTTATCGCATATAGTAGTTATCCCGCCAGAGTTTGATATACAGATCTCTGCTATTGATATTAACTTTAGCCTAGCGAGAAAGACTTTCTTTATTATTTTATTTGCGCTCTATTGCACGCGAAAGGGCGCGCCCTCAGGTCCCAGCTTGATCCCTTCTATCAGCAGGGTAATTTCCACATCAT
>CAMYKE010000502.1 GCA_947258895.1 uncultured Pseudomonadales bacterium
TTCGCAAGCTGAAAAGGCTCATCGTCGGCGCGCGCGGCATCGAACCTCGTTTGCAGCTGTGTGATGCGCTTGCCCAACATGTCGAGATTCATGCCCGCGTAGCGTTCCCTGATGCCCGGCAGGTGTTCGCTGTGCGCCTGGCGGCCAAGTGCGAGCATGTCGTCGTAGGCCCCGATGCTCTCGGCCCAGCGTGCGAGGTTCTGGCGCAGGAACAGGAGGTCACGATAGTTCTTCAGGTTTTCCTGAAACGCGTGGTCGGCCATCAGCTCGTAGAGGTAACGGCTCTCCGGGGCATCCGTGATCTTCTGCGGGCGCCAGAACCAGCCCATGCGCTCGGGCGCACCGTCGGCCAACAGCGCGGCGACCATGTCACCGTTCCTGATTGCATCCATGCTGGCAGCCAGGCGCGCGGACTCGGCCGAAAAACTGCTGATGGCCAGCTCATAGGCATCGGCGGCCTGGCGGGAGGCCTTGAGACTTGCAAGCGCATACGGCTCGGCCAGCAGGGCTTCCTGGACCGCGACGTCCCTGGCCTCGCGAGTACCAAGCACCTGCAGAGGCACCAGTGCCGCGCGGAAACGGTCCTGCTCGATATCCGCCCAGGCCGCTGCCAGCAGCGCCTTGTTGGAATAAGGCCCTTCCAGGCGCACAGTGTTCAGCGCCACCCGTGCCGCGTCCGGCTCCGACCTCTGCAGGAGTGAGAATGCACGCGTCACATTGGCCCGGTCGCGCAGAGCCCGCATCTCCTCGCCGCGCGCCTTCCGTTCACCGAGGCGCGCCAGCACAGCTTCACCCTCTTGGAAACGCGCCGCGCGAATCAGCGCGACACCCAGGTTGAATTGCATGAAGGCCGCCCAGTTGCCCCCGAGCGCATCCTTCTCGAGAAGCTCGGCGGCTTGCGCGTATTGGCCCTGCTGCATCAGCAGCTGCACCGCCCTCAATGCGGGCGAGCGCATCGCTTGCCTGAGGATAGAAACCACGCTGAAAGCGCAGGCGCGCAAGATAAAACCAGGCGCGATCACGCACCGCGACCGCCCTGCTGTCGAGCAATCTGGCGAATATGTCCTGTGCACGCCGGTGCTGCCCGTAGGCCAGGTGCATGCCGCCCAGCAGCAGCTCGGCTTCTTCGCCGTGATAGCTGAGCTCGCCGCGCTCGAGCGCCGCGCCCAGGCGTGTGATCGCTGTGAAATAATCGTCCTGGTAAAAGTAAAACAGCGCATCGCCAAACTGCAGTTCCTGCACCGAGGCCGGCGCCTCGGCGAGAACCCGCCCGGGCAGCGCGTAGCACGCAACAAGCAGCAACAGCGCGAGCGTTCGCGCTGTCTTTTGCGGCAAATTGAGTGGCAGGGCAATCACGAAGTCAGTCCCAGTTCTTTACCGTGAATTCGGGCTGCAGCCTGGCGGTCTTGTCGTCGATACGCAGCTCGATGAACTTGGGCCCCAGGGACTTTTCGAATACGAGCGTGGCACCGCGGCGATAGTCCCGACCATGCGGGCCCTTGCCGGTAAAAAATGCGACCAGCTCATGCTCGCCGGCCGGCAGGTTGCCCACGAACAGTCGCTGCACGCCACCGCTGAACAGGGCCTGCACCTCACGTTCCGTGTAGAGATAGCTGGTGACGCTCTTGTCATCGAGCTTCACCTCCACAGAGTCCAGCGCAAAGAAAGTCCCCACGTCCATGGACAGGAACACGGCGACCTGGGTATTGGCCGGGAACAGCAGCGCTTCCTCGAGTATGAAAAGCTCGCGATTGAGGTCCAGCACCTGCTGCTTGAGATCTTCAACCTCGGCATCAAGGGCCTGTGCGGGCGCCAGCGCCTCGCCGTCGGCAAACAGCACACCACCGGTGAGCGCCAGACACACGAGGCATGCGGTCAGAAAGTTTTTCATTGCATTCTCCAATGAAGTTAACGCGGCGACGGCCCGCGCCCCTTCACGCTAGTACCAGACGGACAGATAGAGCTGCAGCACATGGCTGTCGAAGCCGTACAGCTCGGCGGTCCTGGAATCGCTAAAGTCGTCGTAATCAAAGCGGATGAATTCGTAGCCCAGGTTCAGCGTGCCGCGCTCAATGGCCTTGTCCGCGTTATCGAACAGGGTGTAGGTCAGGCGCGCGCCGGCCGAGGCGCTGCTGAATGTGCTGAGTTCCTTGTCACGCGCCATGTAGTTCTGCGGTTGCTCGAAGTTGTCGCTGTAAAAAGACGCCTTGTCCTGGCTGTAGACGCGCAGAAACGCGTCCAGCAACCAGTGTTCGCCGACGTAGCGGCTGGCGCCGAGTTCAAAGCTGTGCGACTGGATGTCCCAGGTATCCTCGAAGTAGCGGTACTCGAAGCGCGTCGCCATGCGCGGCTGCCAGTAGCGAATGGCGCGCAAGGCGACGGCATTGGAGGTACGCGTGCGCGGATAGATCTCCGGCACGGAAGCGCCCAGCAGGCGCGCCGACCGGTAGGGATTATTCAGGAAGCCCTCGTCCGCCACCGCCTCGTAGCTGAGGTTGGCGATCATTCGCTTGCTGAGCACCTGGGAAAGACCGAGCCGGTACTGGCGGCGCTCGATGGTGTCGCTGAACTCCGTGTCCACCCGACCGACCTCGTCATCGCCGAGAGTGAAACCCATCAACAGTGTGCTCATGCCGCCGAAGAAGTCCTGCGACACGCTGAGGTCGAACGTGCTGGCCTCGTAGTCACTTTCATCGCTGGTGGTGAAGCTCGCGCTGACCATGGTGTCACGATGCACGTAGTCCAGACCGAGGCCGGCCTCGGTGCGCTCTTCGCGGTAGGGGCTCGCATTGGTCAACACGTCAATGGACGCGCTGGAGACGCTGTCGACATAATAGTTGGCCGAGACAGACAGCGATTCGGCAATGCCCTTGCGTACAAGCACCGCGGGCCCGTCCACCTGCACGCCACCACCGTCATAGCTGTGATACATGATCTCGCTGCGATCCTCGGGCAGCTCTGCGGTCATGCCCGCACCGGCAATGAGGCCCAGCGCGCATACCAGTGCACCGGTGAGCAGAAATCGCTTGCCGCTAGTTGCAGCCACAGCCACCCCCCTGAGCCTGACCGGCGCCG
>CAMYKE010000503.1 GCA_947258895.1 uncultured Pseudomonadales bacterium
CAACCAGCCCGGACCATCCAGAGATGACAACGACGAAGCCGGCAAGGGCTAGCCGCCATATCTCACCGATTCGGCGATTCACTGCCCAGAAACCTTGTCAGTACAGTGCGAATTGCCTATTTGGTTTCTCGCCGGCTCTTGCACGCTGTACGGAATTGTTTTCCTGCGGCTATAGCGACGGCTATTCCCTTAGTCGGAAAATCCCGTACACCGCACAATCTCTCGGCGATAATTCCAAAAATCGGTGAGATATGGCGGCTTGTTAACATCCGGTTCACTCCCGGAGGTGCCGGACCAGCGTGTCAGCGATGGCGCTCTTTCCCGTTTCTATTTCAGCGAGGGTCAGGCCCTTCAACTCATGGGGAAACACCAGCCACTTATCCGTTTCATGGAGATAGAAATCCGGCACGATGTCGGTAACATTCTTGTTGGGCTTGTACCAGGGACAGGCTATCTTCAGGTTGCGCGGCATATTGCTGCCGGTTTCCGCTTGCAGGCGCGCCAGAATCGCCCTGACGCTACGCCCGGAATCCAGTACATCGTCGACCAGCAGGACGTTATCCGTCGCCTTTACGTTGTCGATGATGTAATGCAGTCCGTGTACCCGCACCTGCTTTTCCTGCTGGTCGATACCGGTGTACGAGGATGTTCTTATCGCGATGTGGTCGCTATGGATACCGACGTAGTCGAGGTATTCCTGAATGCCGATGCCCACCGGCGCACCGCCTCGCCAGACACCGATGATAAAATTCGGGCGAAAGCCGCTCAGGTAGATTTGTTCTGCCAGCCTGAAGGTGTCCACCAGCAGGTCATTGGCCGAGATGTAAATCTTTTCCATCGAGGTAGCATCAGATTGGCCGCGGAAGATGAATTCTAGCGCATCCGCCGGACCGATAGTATCCGGATTGATGGCGGTGAATTAATCCGTGCCGCTAGGGCCGTTAACGATGCAGACCGGTGTTGGCGGGCAGTTGCTGAGGGGCGCAGAGATGAAGAATACTCGGGCAGGGCGGTGCGGTTGGTCACAGTGCTTGCCGGTTGACGACGGGCGGGGCATCGCGAGGATAAAAAAATATCCCATGCCTTCCCTGGCATGGGGTTGGGGTTGGGGATTATTCCCCCAGGGGCTCGTTGATAACCGCCAGGATGCGATTGGTGGTCAGCGTCGCGCTGGCGTCGTCGACGTGGCCGCTACCGGTGATGAACTTCATGGTGGTGACCGTATCCAGTTCCTCCGCGAGTTCCGCTTCGAACAGCGGGAAGTTATTGAACACCTGCACGGCACCGCGCTGGGCGATAACGAACAGCCCGGTGTCGGCCGCACGCGGCGCATAGGTGGGCGGGATGCCGGCTTCCAGCAGGTCGGTAACCACACCCAGCCGAACTACATGGTGGAAACGACCCAGTTCCCCGTTTTCCAGGTTGATCACCAGGCCCTCTGCCGATGAGGTCAGGAACGGGGCGGTGGTGCCGCCTTCGAGCCAGCTGATTTTCATTTTAGCCAGCACATCATCGACGATGGCGATGCTGCGCGCGGTAAAGTCGGGCGGCGCTTCGCCAAAGCGATTTACGAAACCGCGCACCTTGATCGGCTCGTTCACGTTGAAGCGGGCGGTATCCAGGCTCAGAGTATCGATTTCGTACCTGCTCGGGTCGGCGTCCTCGCTACTGCCCGTACCCGCAAAATTGAACAGCGAAACGCGGCGGCGATCGATCGTCTGCAGGTCGATTACCAGCGGCAGGGCGCTTACCACTTCACCGGAGAGGTTGGTGTAGCGCAACTGCACGCGGCCGTCGCTGGCATCCAGCACCATAGCGGCTGGATCGGTGACGGTGTATTCGCCCATCACGACCACCCGCTGGCCGACCGAAATGTCATCCTTGTCGAGGGCTTCATCCCGGGCACCCTGCTTTTTGACTCGGGTGCCAGGACCGACCAGTACGGTGATGGTGTCGCGAAAGGACGGGCGCTGCTCCCGGCGATGGACCGTTGCGCCCAGCAGCGTGAGTGTGTCGCCGGAACGGGCAATGATATTGCCGCGGGCGAAGTCACGGTCGGACCAGGGCACGCTGCTACCGGCTACCACGAATTGCGCTTCGAAGCGGCCCGCGTCGCGATTGTAAGTCCCCTGGGCGATAACCGGTTCCCGACTCGGCAGTGCGGCCAACGCGAGCAGTCCTTCATCGCCCTCGTAGGATAGCTCATTGACTTCGTAGCTGGTCTCATCGTCTACAAACACCCGCAGGCTACC
>CAMYKE010000504.1:0-723 GCA_947258895.1 uncultured Pseudomonadales bacterium
TCGCCCTCCTTGACGCGTTGCAATTCCAGTTCCTGCTGTTGCTGGAAAAAATTGGTGACCGTGCCCTTGAGGAGTGCATCCACCGGTTCCGTGCCCTCCCCGGTTTTACGGTGTACGGCTATGTTCAGGGTGCTGATATTGGCGGCGCGCTTTAGCTGGTACTGCCGGGCTACGGCGGGATCCAGGACGCTGCTGGGAAACACGTTATAGTGAACCACGTGGTCCCCGAAATCGTGCGCAAACGGATCCCCAGCAAGCGCCGGTAACGCCAGCAAGGCCAGCAGGGCTCCAAGTAACGTCTTCATGCGAATTCCTCCGGGTATTCTGCCATTGGTTTCTCGTCAATTCACGTCGTCGCCGCTGCCGAACCGCTGAGATGATAGATTGCGGTGCCGGCGAAGGCATTGGGCCAAACATCCTTGAACAGCCCATCGACGGATTGTTCGGCGACCATCTGGCGATGCAAGACAGTGATATTTTTCTCCTCGCAAAGCACTTCGAAATCATTCACGGTACAGAAGTGAATATTGGGCGTATCGTACCACTGGTAGGCGAGCTGCTTTGTGACAGGCATGCGCCCGCGCAGGCTCAAGTGTACCCGAGCGCGCCAGTTGCCGAAATTGGGAAAGGTGACGATGCATTCCTTGCCAATCCGCAACATCTCATCCAGCACCTGGTCCGGTCGATGCATGATCTGCAACGCCTGGGTCATGACGACGGAAT
>CAMYKE010000504.1:820-3049 GCA_947258895.1 uncultured Pseudomonadales bacterium
CGAAATTCGCGAGCCCCCGGTTGAGGTCCTGCTCGATCACGTTAACGCCCTTCCCAACACACTCGATGATCTGGTCGCGATCGATTTCCAGGCCATAGCCCCGGACCTGCTTATTTTGCGTCAGGTTGCGCAACAGGGTGCCGTCGCCACATCCGAGATCAAGCACCCGGCTGCCCTGGGCAATCCACTCTTCGATGATCCCCAGGTCGAGCCGCACTGCGTCGCTCATGCGCCGACCTCCGCAGCGACTCGCTGCATGTACGCCGCGAACAGCCGGACATATTCATCTATGGGTAACAGGAAGGCGTCATGACCCTGTGGTGCATCGATTTCCGCATAGTTGACATCCTTGTTCGCGGCCACCAGCGCATCGGTGATTTCCCGCGAGCGTTCCGGCGCAAAGCGCCAGTCGGTGGTAAAAGCGATCACCAGGAACTTGCACAGTGCGTGGCTGAACGCCTCGGCCGGATCGTCGTTGTACTCGCGCGCCAGGTCAAAGTAATCCAGCACCCGGGTGATCAGGATATAGGTATTGGCATCGAAGGTTTCGGAAAACTTTTCGCCCTGGTAACGCAGGTAGCTTTCTACCTGGAATTCGATCGGGTTATGTCGGCCGCGCTGGAAGTCGCCGGCGCGCAATTCACGGCCGAATTTCTTGCCCATCATATCGTCGGACAGGTAGGTGATGTGCCCGATCATCCGCGCCAGCGCCAAACCGTTGCGTGGCAAAGTGCTGTGCTCGAGGAAGCGGCCGTCATGAAACTCGGGATCGGAGCATATGGCGCGGCGGGCAATCTCGTTGAAGGCGATGTTCTGCGCCGTAAGTTTCATTGCCGACGCGATGACCACGCAATGGCGTAGCCGGTCCGGGTACTCCAGTGACCAGCGCATCGCCTGCATGCCGCCCAGGCTGCCGCCGATGACCGCGGCCCACTGCGTGATGCCGAGGAAGTCGGCGAGTTGTGCCTGGGTCTGCACCCAGTCGCGGGCCCGCAGTGGCGGGAAATCAGGCCCCCAGGGCTTGCCTGTTTCGGGATTGGTGGTCGCCGGTCCGGTGCTGCCGTGGCAGCCACCGATATTGTTGGCGCACACCACAAAAAATCGCCTGGTATCAATGGCTTTGCCCGGTCCAATACAGGTCTCCCACCAGCCCGGCAGCTTGTCGGCCGGGTGATGATAGCCTGCCGCATGATGATGACTGCTTAGCGCATGGCAGACCAGCACCGCGTTGGAGTGGGCGGCATTGAGTTCGCCGTAGGTTTCGTAGATCAGTTGATAACCGTCCAGCGTTTGTCCACAGGCCAGTTCCAGCGGTTTATCGTACTGCCAGGTCTGCGGCGCAACAATACCGACTGAGTCGGCGGGGATAGGATCGGGCATCGGTTTTCACGGGTTTGTCGAGACAGCGAAGTCTAAATACTGGGTTTGCCTAACGCAACCCTCTTTGGCGGCCGTTTCCCCGGAACGCGCGGTACAGCGTCAGATCGAGCCCCTGCGACTGCGATCGCTCAATTCACCCTGCTACCTGGAATCGATGCGCCCGCTTCCCGGCACAGCAAACCGCCCTATATCCCCAGAACCAGCCCTTGCGGCATGCGCAACATCTGCGCGAGCTGCTGGATCACTATGATTTCCAGCACGTTGATCAGGATAAAAATAAAAATTGGCGACAGGTCGAGTCCGCCGATGGGTGGAATAATATTACGAGCGGGCCTGGTAATCGGTTCGGTAAGCTGGTGGATTAAGACGGCACCGGGATTATAACTCTGGGGCGCGATCCAGCTAAGTATGATCATCACGATCAGGGCAAAGAAATAGATCTTCAATACCATCGCCATGAGGCCGACTACCGACCAGCCCAGCACCATCAGGAAATTGGGGACGCCTTGGCCAAGCAGTAAGAATACCAGACAAATGGCCGCCATCTGCACCAGCAGGGCGAGAATCAATGCCGACATGTCGATGCCGCCGACGCCGGGCACAACGCGGCGCAGGGGGCGCAGGCCCGGGTCGGTCACCTTGATTATCGCCTGTGATATCGGATTGTAGAAATCTGCGCGAGCTATCTGTAACAGGAAGCGTAACAGGATGGCCAGTATATAGAGGCTGAAGAGAGTGCGTACCAGGTAGATGCCTGCGGTTGCAAATGAGTCCACGATGAAAGGTTCCGTATGGGGTGATTAACTGGCGAGTTCTTTACTGCGCGCCTGGGCCGCGAGCATGGCGTTC
>CAMYKE010000505.1:0-2225 GCA_947258895.1 uncultured Pseudomonadales bacterium
CGGCACGCTGCCGACAAAGAAATCATCGATATTCTCCTCGCAGGTCAGGAAACTACCCCAGGGTGTCATACCGCCGGCGCAATTGTTCAGGGTTCCCACGACATGGCGACCCTCCGGATCGGCGCTGGTTTGCAGCCGCTCATGGCCGGCCGCCGGCCCCGTCATCAGCGTGGCTGTGGAGCGTGCACTAATCCGACGATTGTAGGGCGAGCCCGTGACCACCGACCAAAGTCCTCGTCGCTGCACGATTTCGACAATCGAACACCCTACTGCCGCCTTTTCAATTTCACAATGTGCCGCGCTCTTAAGCGCCGGCAGCACAGTCGCGAACTCGGGCAGCATCACCGCCACATCCGCCGTCTCATGATTGATGCACAACAACGCCCGCCCTTGCTGGCCCGCACCCGGTTCCAGGCGGAGAAAGCCAATATAGTCATTGTTGCAACCAAACTGGCGCTCCTGCGCCGCCGCAGTCATTCGGTAGGGATCAAACGCTGGCGCATCCGTGAACAGCGGGTCCCCCCAGCGGATCAGGATTTCCGCTTCATGGTCGGGCGCGATATGGTGATGGGCATCGATACCGTGCTCGATTTCGGTAAAGTCGAAATCCGACTGCAGGGTCGGGTCATCCCGCCCGGGAGGAAGCGCAGACCCCGGCTCCTGGCAGCCGGCGAGCGGCCCGGCGCCGGAAACCAGCACTCCAGCCCAGGCGCTCCTGGCAAAAAAGCGCCGGGATATGCGCCGTGCCATGATTTGTTCGAGCGTAGTCGCGCCCGCTGCGACTGTCGGATTGGTCGGCGCCCCGTTTAACTCATCAAGGTCATTCATCGCGGTCCGTATCGGGGTCTTTGGTCGAGGCACAACGATTGCTGCTTTCGATGCAGGCGATGCAGACGATGCACACGCCGATTATCGCCACTTGATACTGCAGCCCATGCTCGGTCGCTGCTCAATACCAACCGACTCGCCGCGTAACACCGCATCCAGGGCCTGGCGCAGATCTGCGCCGTCGTTAGGCTCGTTATTTCCGGGCGAACTGCGATCCATGCGACCACGGTAGACGCACTGCAGTCGCGCGTCAAACAGGAAAAAATCCGGCGTACACGCCGCCTGGTAGGCCTTCGCCGTCTGCTGCGATTCGTCGTACAGGTAGGGAAAGCTGAATTTCTGCTGGCGTGCGAGCTCCGCCATCCGTGGCGGCGCGTCCTCTGGAAATCCGAGTGCATCGTTGCTGGAAATAGCTACGACACCTACCCCTTTGGCGATGTAAGCGGCGGCGAGCGTGACGATGCCCGGCAGGACATGCTTCACGAACGGGCAATGATTGCAGATAAACATCACCAGCGTCGCCCGCTCGCCAGCAAGTCCTGCCAGCGAGAGGCGCGCGCCGGATACGGTATCGGGCAGTTCAAACTCGGGCGCCTGCGTTCCGAGGGGCAGCATCGTCGATTGAGTGAGTGGCATATCGGGTTTCTCCTGTGCAACGAGTCCTTGCAACTCGGGAATCGATTCCATAATAAGCGCTACGGAGTTTGCTTTCCAATCCGTGGGCGGCTCCGGCCGGATCCTACCGACGACCGGAGTCTTTCGGCGCGGGCTTCAGCGGCCGGGTTGCGACAGACCCGGGGTAGCGGCCCGCTCGCTGTCCCTGCTTCTGTCCGGTGGCGGTAGCGGTGGCATGAATTTGTGGCGAGGCCTCTGCAGACAAAATGACAATCCAATTGCGCCTCATATTGTCACTTTGGCAACAGCATTGCTGCCTATTTGAGGCTTGCGTATAATGCTCACGGGCTTGCCTTGCAACCAGCGGATGAATACTATGGATCGAGCCTCCCAGGGGGATGTGTATAGCGTAATCTGGCTGGTACGCCGGTTGTTTCAGCGCATGGCCAACGAAAACGAAGCGATGCATAGCGCCGCCGGCCTGACAGCCAGCGAGTGGGCCATTCTGGAGTTGCTAGCCTATAAGGAACCGCTAACGGTGCCGCAGTTAGCGCGGGAAAAATCCGTGTCACGCCAGAATATTCAGGTCATCATCAACGAACTGCGCGCGGAAGGGCTGGTGGAATCCCGCGACAACCCGGCCCATAAGCGCTCGCCCCTGATTCAGCGCAGCAGCGCCGGCCGCCAAATTTGTGACCAGATCAGGGCCCGCGAAATCGCAGTTATTAGTGACATGGTGATCCGCTTCGATACCGAGGCCACAAACACCACCAGCATCACCA
>CAMYKE010000505.1:2300-3980 GCA_947258895.1 uncultured Pseudomonadales bacterium
GCGTGAGCTGCGAACTACAGCGCGCGCGCTGCAGGCGATGATGGATTATTTCGACAACCACAGCGGGGGTTCGCCACCCCGCAATGACTCCCGTCCGCCGGACTGACCCGGTCGCGTCGCGTACAGGTCCTCGTCTATTGTCAGTGGAGTGGCCATCGTCGGCGAATCGCGCCTTGCCATGCCCGCCGACACAGCAATCGCATCTGTTCTTATCAAGCGGATGCGGGCTAGTCCGGCAAGGGAATAAACTCGTCGTCACCCGGAACCGGCGGGAACCGATTCTCCCGCCAGGCCGCTTTCGCCTGCTCCAGTCGCTCCCGGGAACTTGAGACAAAATTCCAGTAGACATGGCGTTGCGATAGCGGATCACCACCAAACATCACCAGCGCGGTATCCTCCTGCGCCGCCAGCTCCACGTCATGCCCCGCCTCGAAGACCAGCATGTCCTGTGCCTTCACCAGCAGATCACGATATTGGACCGCCCCGGATAACACGTACACAGCGCGCTCGGGATACTCCATGGGTGCCGTGACGCGGCTCCCCCGGGGCAACCAGGCATCCACGTAAAATAGCGGCGAATAGGTCTTTACCGGCGAGGTGGTGCCGTACGCGCGGCCGGCGATCACGCGCAGGCGCTGATCGCCCTCGCCCGCATCGGGAATATTCTCTCTGCCATAGTGAAAAAACTCCGGCTCAACCTCCTCCGCCTCTTCAGGCAGGCCGACCCATACCTGCAGCCCATTCAGGCGCTGGCCACTGGCGAGTTTTTCCGGACTACTGCGTTCGGAATGGACAATGCCGCTGCCCGCAGTCATCCAGTTTACTTCGCCTGGCTTGATATCCTGCACCACCCCAAGACTGTCGCGATGGCGAATCTCCCCTGCATAGAGATAGGATACTGTAGCGAGGCCGATGTGCGGGGGCGGTTTGATATTGATCCCATCGCCCGGAGCAAAATCCGCAGGGCCAAAATGATCGAAAAACACAAAGGGCCCGACTTTGCTGCACCGGGGGTGCGGCAGGTAGCGGCGTACCATAAAACCACCCAGGTCCCGCTCCCGGGGTTTTAGTAGCAGACTGGCGCCAGCGGCAGGCGCCGCTACGAAATCTTCGTTATGTTCTTTTTCTCGCTCGTCCATTGTTTCGCTTCCTGTGGCAACTGTTTCAGGATTTGCAACCGGTGTGCCGGATTACGCTTGCTGGGCCTCCGCTAATGCCTCCCAATGGAATGGCGGCAATCCCATTCCGGCGCGCTTGCCTGCAAAAAAATCCATGCGCAACCAATCCAGCCAAACGTGTCTGCGTAGTAGATTGTAACTCCAAACCACCAAAGCAGGAAAAGTGCTTATGAACAACCATCCCGGAAAAAGGGTTGCCCTTGCAGCCAGTGCATTGATCGGCAGCCTGCTCCTTGGCAGCATGGCCAGCGCCGCCGATTGCCCGGCGTATTTCAACCAGGAGGTAAAGAAATTGCATTCGAACGAGACCATCGACCTCTGCGCAACCGTGCAAGGCAAAGCTGTGCTCGTGGTAAATACCGCCAGCCGCTGTGGTTATACGTCGCAATTCAAGGGCCTCGAAACCCTGCACCAGGAATACAAGGACAGGGGGCTGGTGGTCCTGGGTTTTCCATCCAATGACTTTCGCCAGGAGGCAGCAACTGAAAAAGAAGCTGCCAGG
>CAMYKE010000506.1 GCA_947258895.1 uncultured Pseudomonadales bacterium
GCTGGCGCATCGGGAGCACCTGCAGCACACGGCGCGTTTTGTTGCCGAGGCGCCGCTTGTCGAACAGGAAACCTGCAATGGCACATTCTTCGCGCCCGTCGCGTTTGAGATTGACAGTATGGCGCAGCTTACGGACGAACACTTTGGACCCATCTTGCACGTGATTCGTTACCCCTCAGCCAGGATTGACCAGGTGCTTGCGGAAGTAAACGAGTCCGGATTTGGCCTGACCCTCAGCATCCATTCCCGCAATAGCACGTTCAGTGCGTACGTTGCCGCCAGGGTTCATATAGGCAATATCTATGTCAATCGCAATCAGGTCGGAGCAGTGGTGGGCAGCCAGCCATTCGGAGGCCAGCGCCTCTCCGGCACCGGACCCAAAGCCGGAGGACCCAACTACCTGTTGCGTTTTGCCACGGAAACTACGCGAACGACTAACACCTCGGCGATGGGAGGGAACGCGGACCTGTTTCGCTGAGACGTCACGTTGACCACGCAAAGCGTGGCTTATCGAGCAATTTCCAATTTTACTTTTGCTTCCAGTGCTTTAAGCTGGACCGGGACAACCGCGCCGGACCGGAATGGTGGCGCGCAGAATAAAAATGCCAATAGTGGTGATAATTAGCACCCTGGAGCGGGTACGGACGCAGTAAAGCGCGTACAGGTGCAGGGGAGAGTATGTTATGCCGGATATTGTCGTTGCCTTTTTCCTGCTTGGCTTGCTGGCCGGTCTGCTGAAATCGGATTTGAAGGTGCCTCAATCAATTTACGAGACGCTTTCCATACTATTGATGCTGGTGCTGGGGGTGAAAGGGGGGTTGTCATTGCACGGTCGCACCACCGACGTCGAGTTGCTGGACCTCGTCAGCATTTCGATTCTGGGGCTCATCATCCCCCTCGCGCTGTATCCCGCGCTGCGTTTTCTCATCAAGCTAAATCTCGCCAACGCGGTCAGCATTGCCGCCCATTACGGATCGGTAAGCGCTGGAACCTTCGCGGTCGCTTTGGCATTTGCCGAAGAAATGGGCTTGCCGTTGCAAACGGAGACTACCCTGTACCTGGTATTGCTGGAACTGCCGGCGATTATAGTCATGTTGTGGTGGCATCGGCGCCAGGCTGGCGGCGCCGGCGGTCAGCATGTGTGGCGGGAAGCCTTCACCAGCCGCAGCGTGTTTTTGCTGATGGGTGGCATCCTGATCGGCTGGGCGTATGGTCCGGAGGGGCTGGGCTCGGTTCATAGCGTGTTGATTGGCGGTTTCCAGACCTTCCTGGCGTTGTTTCTGCTGGAGATGGGGCTGTGCACGGCACGAGCCTGTATGCCGCTGCCCGTCGCCCAATGGCGCCTGCTGCTGTTTGCCGCGGTGGTTCCGTTCCTGCTTGCCGCTCTCGGGCTGGTGGTCGGGGCCTGGCTGGGCCTGAGTTCCGGCAGCCAGTTGGTGCTGGCCGCGCTTACCGCGAGCGCTTCGTATATTGCGGCACCGGCTGCTATCCGCGACGCTGTTCCGGAGGCGGATATTGGCCTGGCAATGGTCGCCTCGCTGGGAATTACGTTTCCGGTTAACGTCCTGATAGGTATACCGCTTTATGGGAGCTGGATTCAGGGGGGACTCTAGCTCGGGCAGCCGGCACGACAGCGAGCGATGAACCGAGCTAACCTGACTAGCCCGAATCCGTCACCGATACAGCTTCAAACAATGAGGTATACATCTATCGCAGCCTTTTGCAGGGAAGATAGGATTTGCAGTGTGCCAGACTCGATAACTCGCCATATTCCACACCAATCGGTGACGGATGCGGGCTAGCGCCCGTGGTTGGCGTCCGACCCACTGCCATGTAAACCGACCCGGGGACGGCAAGCCAGCGTGATTTAGCCGGCAGGGTTTCGTATACGTGGTGCGTCAGGGATTGGCGTGTTTCGCGCCGGAATACAGCGCATACCATTTTGCCGGGAAGTGGGCGATCACGTACATGGCGGCGGCAACGATGGGTGCTAATTCGAAATTGGCGGTCACCAGTAACCAGGCGACAGTGACAGCTATGACCAGACACCAGCGACAATGACCGTAATACAGACCGGTTCTGCCCTGGTGTAATTTGTAATGGGTGCTCGAAATCCGGATAGGCTCTGATCTGGCATTCATGCTCGCGTTAGCTCCGAGGTTGTTGGTGAGGTGTTACCTGAATGGGTAACGCACACCTCGCGCAAAGGTTGACCATCTCTCCCCAAAGCTGACCCTTCCTTGATCTTGCGCTTTCCAGTCTGGATTCTCGCGGCAGTCGCAGTCTGCCTTGAAAAACCGGTGGTCACTTGATACGGGCGAATGTTATTCCCAAGTTATCGCCGATGCAAGCGATGTCTCAACTATTCCTAGTTACTCGGCTCGCATGCCGAAAACTGAAATGTTTTTAGATACTACTTTTTTTCCCGGTTGTCCGCGGCTGGTCGGATCGGCACCAGTCACGAGCGGCGGAGCCGCCGCACCGCGTTCTTGCCTCCCGCGAAACCTCGCCCTGTTGCTTGTCTTTCAAACCATTACTGCGATAATGCGGGTCCCTGATTGTTACCCAAACCTGCCCATGCGATGAGCTCGGTTCTCGAAGTAAAAAACCTCAGCAAGCATTTTAAGAACCTGGTCGCGGTGGATGATATTTCCTTTGCTATGCCGGCGGGTATTTGTTTCGGATTGCTTGGCCCCAACGGCGCTGGCAAGACTACCACGATCGAAATGATTGAAGGAATTACCCCGCCCAGTAGCGGTGAAATCCTCTACAAGGGCAGACCCAGAGGCAGGGATTTTACCCTGGAGGCGGGTATCCAGTTTCAGTCGACATCGGTAATGGAACGACTGACGACCCGGGAAATCCTGCATCTGTTCCACCAGCTTTATCCCCGCACGATCTCCCTGGATGAGCTGGTTTCCCTTTGTGATCTCGGCGGCTTTATGACCCAGGTGGCCACGCAGCTTTCGGGCGGTCAAAAACAGCGGTTGATGTTTGCCCTGTCCCTGATCAATGATCCCGAAATCATCTTCCTCGATGAGCCGACCACCGGACTCGATCCCCAATCCCGGCGTAACTTGTGGAAACTCATCCAGCGGGTCAAGGAACAGGGAAAGAATGTCGTGCTTACGACCCACTATATGGATGAGGCGGAGATCCTGTGCGATCACCTGGTCATCGTCGACCATGGCAAAATCATTGCCGAAGGTAGCCCGGATGCGCTATTGCGTGAGCATTTCGCCTGCTTTTACGTCACTGTCGATAAACGGGAATTCGCCGCGGTGCGGGACATTATCAGTGAGCCGGTGGCGGAGAACAACGAGCATGTGGAAATTCAGACGGCATCGGTTGAAGCAACCTTGCAGAATCTGCTGGCGCATGGTGTGCAACTAAACTCCCTGCGGGTCCGCAATCCGACCCTCGAAGACCTGTTCCTCAAATTAACCGGGCATCACCTGCGTGATTGATAAGACCGGCGCCTATATTACGGTGGTGTGGGCGTTGCTGGTCGCTCGCACCAAGGAATACTATCGGGATCGCGGGGCATTGATCTGGTCGCTAATATTTCCCGCCTGCGTGATCGCGGCGATTGCGATCGCCTTTTCGGAGGATACCCAGGAAGTATTGCGCATCGGGGTCTATCAGCCGGTGGACAGCGCAGAGTTGGATCTGCCACTGCTTGACGAGCCGTACGTCAAGCGCATTCACTATACCAATATGGAGCAGGCGCTGGAGCGGGTGCGTCTGCACCAGCTCGACTTGTTGTTGTCGACCGATCAACCCGGCGCGTACTGGATCAATGAGCTATCGAACCGGGGCCTGGCTGCGGAACAATTGCTGCTCGGGGAGGGTCGCAGAGCATTGCTGCGGCAAAGCGTGAGTGGCCGCGAAGTCCGCTACGTCGACTGGGTGCTTTGTTATCGTCAGGTACCGGAAGAATGGCGTGCTGAAGCGGCTGCAGGTGACGCCCGTGACGCGGATGCAATTTCTTACGGCGCAGGTCATGTCGCGGCTGCTGGTGCTGCTGATTGGCGTAATACTGGTGTATATCGGGTGTAACTGGGCGCTCGATTTTGTCATGCTGGGCAGTTACCCCACCCTGCTGCTGGTCGCGTTCCTCGGCATATTTTCATTGATTTCGCTGGCCCTGATCGTCGCCAGCCGAACCGCGAGCGAGGAATTGGCCAACGGCTTGCTCAATTTTGCGGCGTTCCCGATGATGTTGCTGTCCGAGGTGTGGTTTTCCCTCGACGACGCGCCGCACTGGCTGGTCTGGGTATCCCAGTGCATGCCCCTGACTCATCTGGTGCAGGGCGCCCGGGAGATCATGATCGACGGCGCATCTTTTGCTGATGTTAGCAATCATGTCTGGACGTTACTGGCAATGTGCGTGATATTCCTGGCGACCGCGGCGATGCTGTTTCGCTGGAACGAGCAGTAGCGTCCGGTGCCCGGGTATCACGTCACAGCGCCGGCGTACGCAGTAACACTGCCGGATCACATGGCTCGGCGGCACGGGCTGCAAGTAACTCCGGCAGGCGTTCATCGAGCCAGCTGTGCAGGCGCCAGTTTTTGATAAACCCGACATGACCGCCAAAGGGAGCGATCTCGACACTCAGCTGATCCGGTGTCGCGACCTGCTTTAAGTCTGCGAGGGGAATGATCGGATCATCCGCGCTGAGCAGCATATGGCAGGGTACCGCGATCTTGTCCAGCACGTTGCCGGTAATTGCATAGGCGCGGAGATAACTGGCTTCGTCGCCAAACTCGGTATAATTGGGGACGAAATAGCGGTTCATTTCGCGCAGGTTCGGCAGCTGATCGAATACTCCCTGGTAGCCGAGTTCAGGATGGTGCCGGAGTTTTTTCTCGAGTGAGCGCCGCCACCGGTACTTGAAATAACGCTCGTAAACCCGGTTGTGGCGCGCGCAGAGCGCATCCATCGTCGCGACCGGGTTCAGCACCGGGCAGATCGCAATCACCCGCCGCAATTGCTCCGCCTGACCTACCATCCGCGCCGCGCAGCGCAACGCAAAATTGCCCCCCAGCGAGAAGCCCACCAGGTAGGTAGCCGAGCGCTCGTAAAGTTGTTGAATCCGCGTTACGGCTGCCACCACCGCGTCCAGGCGCGTCGAATTGAATAACTCCCGATTCAGGCCGTGGGCGGGGCCATGATCCCGCAAATGCAGGCGAAATACATCGTAGCCAAGACCCAGCCCGTGGGAGGGGCCATGATCCCGCAAATGCAGGCGAAATACATCGTAGCCAAGACCCAGCAGTTGCCGCGCGGACGCAACCATGTAGCAGGACTCGGCGCATCCTTCCCAGCCATGCAGCAGGATTACCATCTGCCCGTTAGGCGCGACGCCGGGATTGAACAGGCCATGCAGGCGAACACCGTCCGGAACTTCCAGGATGACCTCCTGTTGGGTCCGGCGCAGGTAGCGGGCGGGATTGACCAGTAGCAGCTTGCGCAGCGGGCTGCTCGCGAGCATGGTCTGGACATGCGGCGAGCGCAACAGCCGGGGAGGCGAGAAACTTTGCTCGTTGGTGGCTGCCGCGTCGTGAGATCCCATGGCGGTATTCTGGGCGATCAGCGCTGACCAGTAAAGGGTACAAACTGCACCGGCAGGATGTTATGCCGGGTAATTCGGCCGGTCGCAGATTTTTCGATCAGCACCAGTTGTTGAAAGCCGTTGCGGGGCCCCAGGGGAATCACCAGCCTGCCGTTGGGCTTGAGTTGTTCCAGGAGTGCCGGCGGGACCTGCTCGCTGGCTGCGGTGACGATAATCGAGTCGTATGGCGCTTCCCCGGGCCAGCCAAAAAACCCGTTGCCCGTGTGCACCTGCACATTCAGGTAGCGCAATTTGCGCAGGCGGTCACGCGCTGCGACCGCCAGTTCCGGGATAATCTCGACGCTGTGAACCTCAGCCACCAATTCTGCCAGCACTGCGGCCTGGTAGCCGGAGCCGGTGCCAATTTCCAGGACCCTGTGCTCCGCCTCCGGTACCAGCAGGTCGGTCATCAGGGCCACGATGAAGGGTTGAGAGATCGTCTGGCCCTCGCCGATTGGCAGCGGGCGGTTGAAGTATGCGGCCGCCGCAAACTCGTCCGGCACAAACTGGTGTCGAGGCACCTTGCGCAGCGCTGCAATTACGCGGGAATCGAGGCTGTTGCGGCCAGTATAGGATGTCGTCTCGTGGACATCCACGAGGATGGTGCGGGTCATTGCCTCGCGTTGTGCGGACCAGTTGTCGCCCGCCGTGTGGGATGTGGTCCCCGCCTGGAGTATGGAAGCCATAAGCGTCGCCGTGAGTATGTCTGTGCGCATTCCAACGCCTCTATGAACCAGTAATCGTCCACTGAACCTCAATTATGCCGCGACAGGCGACCAGGGTAATTGATCTGGATCGTATGTAGGCTGAAAAGTTCGGCACCGATCCCCGCGCAAACTGGCCAAATCCTGTTAAAACCTTGACCAGTCTCATGATTTCGACCGATAAAATTGCCCTGTATTGGTCGTGTGTTTAAGCTAGGGAAACTATTATTACCAATTGCATGCGTGTGGCGTATTTGTTCTCGCCATGGAGTAGCCCCGGGATGACCAGCGATCCGTTCGAAAAAAAACCTGCGGTTCCCGAGCCGTCTCCCGGCCGTGGGGGTCCGCAGCAACCGGAGTACCGGAATGTGCTGCTGCATCAGTTCCTGTGGGTTTTTATCTGCATCATGCTTGCCTATACCTATCTGCAGTCGCTCGATACTGCGTCTGCCTTCATTCCCTATTCCCAATTCAAGAGCGAGTTGAAACGCGACAATGTGGAGCAGTTGAGCGTGAAGGGCGAGCAGCTCAAGGGGCGCTTCCGCAATCCGATTAGCTGGCAAAACCAGAAGGGGGTCGCGAGGGAAGTGACCACGTTTAGTACCTATGTTCCCTCGTTTGGCGACCCGGAATTGAGTCCCCTCCTGGACGAGT
>CAMYKE010000507.1 GCA_947258895.1 uncultured Pseudomonadales bacterium
AGAAATAACCACGGCGCTGATGCCGGGGGCAAATTGCTACAGTTGCTTGCTCGCTGGAAATCGAGCCGAGCGGCCGCTACCGATGCGCGCCAACCCCTTCCTGGTGCTCCCTCCAATGCGCTATCGAAGCCTGAGCTTTATTGCGTGATCGCACCACCGGGACACAAAAAAATACCGGGCAGTGCCCGGCACACTCATCAAGTTTGCGAGCCTATTGGGGCAGCGTCACATTCAGCTCCAGCACAGAGCAATTGTCGCAATCGTCGAGTTGCACCGACACCATGTCCCGATCGATCTCAACGTACTTGCGAATCACCTCGAGAATCTCGTTCTGCATCTTGGGCAAATAATCCGGCTGATTCCGCTGGGCACGCTCGTGCGCGACAATAATCTGCAGGCGCTCCTTCGCGACCGAAGCAGTATTCGCCTCTTTTTTCAGGAAATAGCTGAAAATGCTCATCTGGCCCCCCCAATCATACGCTTAAAGAACCCCCGCTTTTCGATCTCAATGAAGCGGTGATCGATATCATTACCCAATAATCGCTGCACGGCGTCGGCATAGGCCTGCCCCGCTTTGGTTTCCTTATTCTGGATTACCGGCAAGCCCTGGTTGGACGCCTTCAACACCGCCTCGGATTCGGGAATGACCCCCAGCAGCGGAATCGCCAGGATATCCTCGACATCGGAAATACTCAGCATCTCTCCGGCCAGCACCCGCTCCGGACTGTAGCGGGTAATGAGCAGATGTTCGGTCACCGGCTCAGCGCCCTGCTCGGCACGCCTTGACCTGCTCTGCAGTATGCCGAGGATCCGGTCCGAATCGCGCACCGAGGATACTTCCGGGTTGGTCACGACGATCGCTTCATCCGCGAAGTACAGGGCCATCAAAGCCCCCTTCTCGATTCCGGCGGGGGAATCACACACGATGTACTCGAACTGTTTGGATAATTCCTCCAGCACCTCTTCGACCCCCTCCTTGGTCAGGGCATCCTTGTCACGGGTTTGCGACGCGGGCAGGATGTAGAGGTTTCGCTGCCGCTTGTCCCTGATGAGCGCCTGGTTCAGGGTGGCTTCCTTGTTGATGACGTTGACAAAATCGTAGACCACGCGACGTTCGCAACCCATGATCAAGTCCAGGTTACGCAAGCCGACATCAAAATCGACGATAACGGTGCGATGATCATTCATAGCCAGACCGGTGCCAATCGCAGCACTGGTGGTGGTTTTTCCCACTCCGCCCTTGCCGGAGGTAACGACGATAATCTTAGCCATTTCAGGCCTCCAGAAATAAAGTTAACACGTTAGTTGATGATGCAGGTCCCGCTATCCGTTAATGCATCTGCTGTACCCGCAGGCTCTCCGCGTTGAGATACGCCTGCGCCGGCGCTTTCCAGACATTCTTGCGAATGTCATCGCTGAGCATAAAATTCCCCGCCACCGCGATGAGCTGAGCCTCCATCGACTGACAGAAAATCCGCGCTCCCTGGTCGCCACTAACGCCGGCCAGTGCCCGGCCCCGCAGCGCCCCGTAAATATGTATATGCCCGTCCGCCAGCACTTCTGCCGTTTCACCAACCTGGGCCAGCACAATGAGGTCAGCGCCCTGCGCATAGACTTGCTGCCCGGCCCTGACTGGCTGGCTGATTACCTTGGTGGGTCGATACAGAGCGGCTTGCGCGTCGGCCTCGGGTGCCTGCGCAGCGGGCTCCGGCTCCGGTTCCGCTTTGGCGGGTGGCGGCTCCGGGGGCGTAGCTGCTTGCGCCGAGCCCCTGGTGGAGGTCCGCGCCAAAACGGCCAGCCCCATCGCCCGAATCACCGGCTCCATCAATTCCGAGGCGCCTCTGACCGCCACCGGTTGCAGTCCATATTCGATACAGCTGCCGAATAACTCGGGAAAGTCCAGCTCCGGCTCGTCACTTGAGAAGTTTTCGAGGCTGATTACCACGGGCGAGCCCTGGAAAAACCCCGCCGCCTGGCCGACTTTCTGCTCTAATTGCTTCGCGAAAGCGTTTTTGGAGTAGTGATAGAGTTCGAGAACAACGACAGTGAGAACGCTTCCTTTGATCTGAAAGCAATGATCCGGCATAAATTAGAGGTCCCTTGACTGGGCGAGAACAACGTGCGGCAGAAACTATCAGATATGGCTGCCCGTAGACAAGCACTAATTAACCGAAATTTAAAATCCTTGCGGTGGCGGGGATTTCCGATGCC
>CAMYKE010000508.1 GCA_947258895.1 uncultured Pseudomonadales bacterium
AAGACTACGTTCACCGCATCGGCCGCACCGGGCGCGCCGGCCGCGCGGGGCGTGCCATTTCCTTTGTCTTCGGACGCGACATCTACCGGCTGCAAACCATCGAACGCTACATCCGCCAGCCCATCGCCCCTTACACCGGGTCAAAGCGCACGGAATTAATCGGGGGCAGATTCCATGACAGGCAGTGCCAGCTGTCGCCCTGGTTTTCGGACAGCCACAGATTGCCGGTAGTCGAGCCAAACGCCAGGCGCTCGCCGGAGGGGTCGATATCCAGGGCATGGCGAAACACCAGGTCATAGGCATCCTGCGCTGGCAAGCCATCGCTCAGGGAAGTAAACGTGTTGCCACCGTCGCGGGTGCGGGTTACAACCAGTTTGGCGTCGGGAGGCACGCGGCACTCATCTTTTACCCCGGGCACGAACCAGGCGGTATTGGGGTCCTGAGGATGCACCGCAACGGCGAAGCCAAAGGTCGAGGGATTCACGTCGGTAATCTCGCTCCAGGTTCGACAGCCATCCGTGGAACGAAAAATGCCGTTATGATGCTGTATCCACCCGAAATCGGGCGCAGCAGGACAAACCACCATGCAATGGGGATCCTGGATTTCCAGCTCATGCGCGGCCTCCGGCGGCAGGTAGGCCGCCCGTAATCCTTGCCCCTGCTGGCTCCAGGTGGCTCCATCGTCCAGGGTTTCCCAGATGCCTCCACAGGAGACGGCAAGCACCAGCCGCGCACTGTCGCGAGGATCGACGCAGATGGAGTGAATGCCGGGCTGGTCGTACCCGCCGCCCACCCAGCGCGCACGCTCGGGTAGATTCCAGAGCGACTCCACCAACTGCCAGGTTGCACCGTGATCGTCACTCCTGAACAACCCGCCGGGAATCGTACCCGCCCAGAGCCTGCCCGGCTGATCGGAGCCCCCGCATGCCAGCGCCCAAATCTGTTGCAGGGAGGCGCCTTCCGCCTCGCCCTCCGCCTTCGGATATTTTGGCGCAGGAATCTCCTGCCAGGATCCATCTCCCGCAGTCGCACGGTGCATCTTGACGCCAAAGTGCCCCAGGTTCAGCGCCGCAAACTGATTGCCACTGCGCGGGTCGCTTAAGACCATGGTGACCGGGTCGCCCAGGAACTCGACGCCGGACAGAACCCATTTCCGGGAGCTTTCGCCAACAAAGGTAAACAGGCCCTTTCGAGTAGCAACGCGCAGTTTCGTCATGGGTTGGATCCTCCAGTCATTGACATTCGACCCGCTTAGCCGCCGGACAACGCCTGCATCACGTAAATTTCGGAATTGTGGCGGATGGGATCTCCGAGGTGCTCGCGATCGTCGACCAGGCGTCCATCCACGAACACGGCAACATGCCGGCGCAAGTGATCCTGATCGTCGAACAGATAGGGTTCGAGTTGGGGTTGGCTCGTGACCACCGCCCGCAAGGCCTGCGAGACGGTATCACCCTGAACGGCATGTGATTCACAGGTGACATAGCGAGCAAGGTTTTGGGTGAAGCGCACCGTTGCCATAACACCCTCCACGGCAGTCATAGCCAGCAGTCTGAACCCCCATACTACAAAAATCCCGGGCCATTCGCTATTGGTACAAGGCCGTACCGCTCTCCGTACCGGTGTATTTCCCTGAAGCCGTGCAACAACGGACCGCGCCGAACTGTCTGTCTCCGGGAGAAGTTAGCGTCATCGCAGGGCGCTATTCGTCATACGGAAAAGCAGGCAATTTAGACCCCGTTTTTCCTGCTTTTTTCTGTCAAAATTGTGATAGACAAACGCCAAATTCAGGAATATTCTAGATTTCTCTCCCCTCAATTTGCAGCTAACTTTGTCGGGGGAAAGTGGTCAGGAAGGAACCTGAGGCCGCTGTTAAACCACTCCGGCATATCCAAACCGAAGAACCTCTCCGGGCCGTTCCCAGCGACTTCGGGAGCGCGGCCCAACGACTACTTCCTGTCTGCCAACGGGCGCCTGGCGCCTCGGCCACATGTGGTATTTGCTTCTGTTCAGGAGTGATGTCATGAAAACGTGTTGCTCTGCGATGCTTCTCACTACAACCCTCCTCTTCACCCAGCCTGGCAACGCCAACGCCAAAGTCAACATAGAATCGCAGTTCGTCGGGCCCGCCAATATGGGCGGCGTGTATACCATCAGCCAACACGGGGTGCGCGTCGCCTACGTCGCGACCAAGGGCAGTCGACTGGTAG
>CAMYKE010000509.1 GCA_947258895.1 uncultured Pseudomonadales bacterium
ACCAGCCGTGCAATGGCTTTTTGTCCTGACTTTTCCGCAGCCTGCGCAGCGGCAAGCACCATGAAGGCTGCGCCGTCGTTAATACCCGAGGCATTACCCGCTGTCACCGTACCGTCCTTTTTAAAGGCTGGGCGCATTTTCGCCAAACTTTCAGCGGTCGTACCCGGCTTGACGTGCTCATCCGTATTGAAAGTGATATCGCCCTTACGGTTTTGTATAGTAATTGGTGTGATTTGCGAATCAAAGCGACCTTCTTCAATAGCTAACGCAGCACGGCGATGGGACTCTGCAGCAAATTCATCCTGCTGCTCCCGGCTGATACCATATTTATCCGCCAGATTTTCGGCGGTAATGCCCATATGACCGACACCAAAAGGGTCCGTCAAGGTTGCGACCATGCTATCGATCATAGTGGAGTCACCCATGCGCGCGCCGGTGCGAAGTGAGGTTGAAAGATAGGCTGAGCGAGACATGACTTCAACGCCACCACCAATACCGTAATCGCAATCTCCGAGCATAATGTTTTGGGCACTGGTCACGATTGCCTGCAGTCCTGAGCTACATAGGCGATTTACGCCCATAGCCACCGACTCCATAGGCAAACCGGCTTGAATAGAAGCGACACGCGCGACGTAGGCAAAACGGGAATCGGTCGGGATACAATTACCCACTGTTACATAATTAATGGCTTGTGGATCAACGTCAGATCGGTTGACCGCCTCTTTCATTACCTGGCCTGCCAATTCATGTGGCTCAAGCTGGCTGAGCCCTCCTCCGAATGCGCCTATGCCGGAACGAACTGCGCTTAGTACTACTACTTCATTGTTCATTGAGTAACTCTCCTGTTATTAGAAATAAATTAAATTGAGGGTGGCTATTCTGATTGTGAGAGATTCTTTGGACCTACCGTTCGGTCAGCTCGACAGCAAATTAATAATAAGCAAGGTATGCATTTCAGAAATACCTACCGCCCAACGAAAAACCTTCCACAAACGCTACCAATTCCAAAAAACTAACACGCACTAGAAAGCATCACCCGGAATACGAACCCAGCCTTCCATTAAAACACGGGCACTGCGGCTCATAACCGCCTTGTTTGCGCTCCACCGGCCGTCAATCTGCCTGGCTTCACCCCCCACTTTCAGCGTACCCGAGGGGTGACCGAAACACACCGAGTTGCGTTCACCACCGCCTGCCACGATATTCACCAGCGTGCCCGGTACCGCTGCAGCGATGGCAATCGCTACAGCTGCGGTACCCATCATCGCATGATGCAGCTGGCCCATAGATAGCGCACGCACTACAAGATCTATATCGGCCGCTTTCACCTGCTTGCCGCTGGAGGCGATGTAGTCCTGTGGTTTGCCGACAAAGGCGACTTTCGGGGTGTGCTGCCTGGCAGCAGCTTCTTGAATGCCATCGATCAAGCCCATCCGGACGGCTCCGTGGGCGCGAATGGCCTCAAACATTGCGAGCGCCTTTTCGTCACCGTTGATAACCCCCTGAAGCTCGGCCCCAGTGTAGCCAATTTGCTCGGCATTCAAAAAGATTGTCGGAATGCCGGCGTTGATCATGGTCGCCTTCAGCGTGCCCACCCCGGGTACCTCGAGATCGTCGACCAGGCTCGCGGTTGGAAACATCGCTGCGTCGCCAGCGGCCGGGTCCATAAACTCGACCTGCACCTCAGCCGCTGGAAAGGTAACGCCATCGAGTTCAAAACCACCGGTTTCCTGCACAACACCGTCGGTAATCGGCACCCGGGCGATAATGGTCTGTTCGATATTCGCCTGCCAGATACGCACGCTGGCGATGCCGTTCTCCGGAATTCGATTGGCATCCACCAGTCCATTGCTTATCGCGAACGAGCCAACGGCGGCCGTCAGGTTGCCACAGTTGCCACTCCAATCCACGAACGCCTTGTCAATTGATACCTGGCCAAACAGGTAGTCCACGTCATGATCCGGTTTAGTGCTTTTAGACAGGATCACCGTTTTGCTGGTACTCGATGTTGCCCCGCCCATGCCGTCGGTTTGTTTACCATACGGGTCCGGACTACCGATGACGCGAAGCAACAAGAAGTCGAGAAGGAAATCGCGCGTCAACAAGCTGCAAAAGCAAAAGCCACCGCCATGAAGATGATGTGCCCCGACTCTCCCAGCGAAAAGAAAACACGGAATAAGAAAAAGAAGAACGACGA
>CAMYKE010000510.1 GCA_947258895.1 uncultured Pseudomonadales bacterium
TCAGCACCCCGTCGCAATCGGCGCAGTTCGGGACCCGGAATTGCGCCACGAGATGGTCGGCTACCTCGGCATCGCCGTCGGGGCGCAGCCGGGCGACCTGCTCGCCGTAACCGGGGTTGAGCGCGTGCAGTTCCGCCTGGAGGGCATTCCGGGCCAGGTCGGCACCGCACGCCAGGCAACGCACCCGGTCCAGGCGTCCGTGCAAGTCAACCACGGCCTTGTGCCCGGCGCGCTGGTGCAGGCGATCGACGTTCTGGGTGACGAGCAGGGAAATGTGGCCCAGCCGTTCCAGCTCGACCAGGGCGTAATGGGCGGCGTTGGGCCGGGCTTCGGAGACGCAGGTCCAGCCCGCCATACTACGGGCCCAGTAGCGCCGGCGCGAGGCCGGATAGCGAATGAAGTCGTCGTGCTGGATGGGATCGCTGCGCTGCCACTCGCCGCGGTCGTTGCGGTAGGTCGGGATGCCGGAACCGGCGGAGGTTCCGGCGCCCGTGAGGGCCACTATCCGAGGATGGTCCTCGATCAGGGCTATAAGTGCGTCTACTTGGTCAAACATGCTGGTACTGTACGCCGATCATGGGGATTCAACTGATAATCGGGTTGAAAGGACTTTTTTGGGTTGGACTCGAACGAAGCGGGTGCGGTATCCTCCCAGGACGTAGAATAGCCTCAGGAGAAAAACATGTCGACGGCCCCGAGCGATGAAAATCTTGCAGCCGAGCTCAACCGAGCGCTGGCGCTGGAGATGCGTGCCGAAGTGATGTACGCGCACTACGCGGCTTATGTAAAAGGCATTAACCGCCTTCACCTTAAACCCTATTTCGCAAGCGAAGCAACGGAGTCTTTCACCCACGCGGACAGCGTGCGTAACGCGATAAATCAACTGGGCGGCGAGGCCGTAACCGAACGCGATCACACCGCTATCCTGCACACCACCGATTATAAAATCATGCTGCAGGAGGTTCTCAAGACCGAGCAGCGGGCGGCTGAGACCTACCAGGGACTGCTCGAGATGGTGACCGACAACGACGAACTTTACGACCTGCTTGAGCAAATCTACTTTGCCGAGGTGCGCAGTGTCGAGGAGCTCACTCAGCTTATCTAGTGAATTCGCCAGATCACAGCTTGTCTGATTGTCTACTCACTCAGGCTGTTTCAGCTGCGCGGTTAAGCCGCAGTCTTGCGCGTATCAATCGTGACAGGCTGTCGATTCCGATGTTCAGCAGCGCCGTTATCAGAATCAGGAACATCGCGCGGTCCAGGCGGATATCGGCGAGTGCGCTATCCACGTAGAAGCCCAGAGTGGCGATACCCAGAATGCCGAGTATCGCCGTCTCGCGCATGATGACTTCCCAGCGGTAGAAAAGAAACGCTAAGAACTGGCCGTACACCCGCGGCACGATTTCATAAGCGTAGCGATTGAGACCCCGGGCGCTGTCCGGTCGTAAGCGCACCTCGTCGCTGTAGCGCCCCACCAGGTGCCCGATGATGGCGCCGTTGTGCAAAGACAGGGCAATGATGGCCGGCAGCATGGAAGGGCCCCAAAATTGCAGAAACACGTAAACGAGAATGAATTCGGGCGTGGAGCGCAATACCACCAGGAACATGTGCCCGGCGGTACGGCCGAAGCGGCCGAAGAACTTTTCCGAGATCAGGGGGAAGAACGCCAGCGCCAGAAACGCCGTGCCGACCAGCGCAATCTGCGTCAGGAGCACGGTGGCGACGATGCCGGGCAGGGCCTGATTCGCCAACAGCATGCCAAGCCAATCGCCCAGGCTGCTCCAGGTCTGCATATCCGTCAGGCTGCCAGCGCGCAGCGGCGCTGGCACTATGTCTTGTGAGAAGAAGCGCAGGATATTATCGAAGCGGATGTCGGAAGCACCGCTCAGCAGAAACGGTGCGACCAGTAGATACATCCACAGCAGTTTCGGCTTCAGCCATAGCCGCAGCGTAGCGATCAGGACAAAAAACACGAAAAGCAGTGCGGATACTTCGGAGTAGTTGCCTGCGTTGAAAGCCGTCTCAAGGTAGTACCCAAGGGTGGGCAGGCCCACAAAACCCAGCACCGCGCTGGAGCGCAAGCCACACTCGAAGCGGTAGCCGGTGTAGTTCTTGATGTGCACCCAGGCATCCGGCAGGCGTACGAAGAAGAACGTCGAAACGGCGGAAACCCCGCCCGGCAGGGCCTGCAGGG
>CAMYKE010000511.1 GCA_947258895.1 uncultured Pseudomonadales bacterium
AGGAGGCTTTTGGCGAAATCGATTTTGAGGTAGACGAGGTGCAGTTCATCCCCCAGACCACGACCGAGATCAACGCTGAGGACCAGGAGGTTCTGGAAAAGTTATTGGACATGCTTAACTACGTCGACGATGTACAGAACGTCTACTGCAACGCAACGTGACCAACAAGGGAATAGCCGTGCGGTTTGTCAGCCAGCGATGAGTGAGCCAACCCCGACAATACGCCCCGTCATGGGTATCGGCGCCTGCCTGGCGGGTAAAGCGGTGCGCTATAACGGCCAGACCAAAAGCGCCAACAATCACGTGCGCGGCATCACAGAAGCTTTCGAGATGCGCTCTTTCTGCCCGGAAATGGGCACTGGCATGGGCGTACCGCGCGCGCCAATACACCTGGTGGGTACCCCCGAAAACGTGCGCGCACTGGACGTCGAAACGCACAGCCATGATTACACCGAACAACTCGCAGGCTATGCGGAAACTGTGCTGGAACTGGCCCCGGAGCTGTGCGGCTATATCCTGGTCAAGGGCAGCCCCAGTTGTGGCTATGACAGGGTCAAACGTTACGCGGACAACGGTTACGGTATAGCTTCAGACCTTAAGGGCGTTTTTGCCACAGCGCTGTCCAGGGCAGATCCGTTGATGCCGCTGGAGGACGATGGCCGGCTCAATGATCCGGGATTGCGCGAGAGTTTTGTGACCAGGGCTTATACCTACCACGACTGGAAACAGCTGTGCGCCGACGGCCTCAGCAGGCACAAGTTAATCGGCTTTTACAGCCGCTACAAGTACCTGGTCATGGCGCATCACGTGCCTGGCTACAAAACACTGGGCAGGATGGTCGCCGATGCCGGCAATGTGCCGCTGGAAACGCTGGCATCGGACTTTATTAAGGAATTAATGGCCGCCCTGATCCACCGCGCCTCCTTGCGCAGCCATACCAATGTGCTGTTCCATCTGTCGGGCTACCTGAAGCGCTCTGTCTCGGCGCAGGAACGCCAACGCCTGAAAGAGCTGATAGAGCAATACCGACTCGGCCAGATCCCACTGGTGGTACCCCTGACCATGCTCAAGCATCATTTCGCCAACAACCCCAACGCCTACATCGACAGCCAGGTCTTTATGGCGCCCTACCCCGACGAGCTGAAGCTGCGCAACCTGCTCTAGAAAATATCTCCCAGGGCATCGTCAAGTGCGGGCAGCGCAAAGCGAAAACCTGCTGCCTGCAGCCGCGAGGGCAGCACCCGCTGTCCGTTCAACAATAATTCATCCGCCATCTCTCCCACCAGTAACTTGATAGCCGTTGCCGGCATGGGGACAGTGATAAAGGTGCGTTTGTGCCGCTTCATCGCCGCACAAAAATCCCGGCTGGTAACCGGCTCGGGTGCCGTAATATTAAAAGGGCCGCTGAGCTCAGTGTGCTCCTGCAGGAACCGGATGGCGGCCACGACATCCCGGCGATGCACCCAGCTAAGCCACTGCGTCCCTGACCCAATCCAGTTGGCCACACCGAACTTGAACGGCCTGGCCATTTCTTCCATGGCCCCACCATCGCGGTCCAGTACCACTCCCAGACGCAACAGGCACACCCGTACCCCAAGGGCGGAGGCCTGCATCGCAGCGGTTTCCCAGCGCTGGCAAAGGTCCTGGGAGAAGCCCGGCACGACTGCACCCTCTTCGGTGAGGGGCTCATCACCGTGATGCCCGTAATACCCTATGGCGCTTGCATTGAGCAGCACCTGCGGGGAAGTCTCCAGGCGCGCTATCAGCTTGAGCAACCGCTCCGTTGTGGCCAGTCTACTGGCAACGATTTCCTGCTTGTATGCGGGTGTCCACCGTTGACCGGCAAGAGAAGCGCCGGCCAGGTTTACTACCGCGTCGATGCGGGTATCGGCCGGGATAACATCGAGGCTTGTGATAAATCGCAGTGGCTTTTGGTCTGATCCCGGACGGCGGCTCAACACCGTAACCGAATGGCCATCAGCCAACAGGGCCGGAATCAGCGCGGAACCAATAAATCCGGTACCCCCTGTGACGAGATAATGCATATGCAGGGATTTCCTCTGGGTGGTGGACGAACGGCGTTTATGTAATATACGCCGGCTGTGGCGAACGGATCAAAAGCGGTTTCCATCGGATTCGCCATCACCCGCGTATAATACTCCCATGAGTCTTTTAAACACCGATGTGCCTGCGC
>CAMYKE010000512.1 GCA_947258895.1 uncultured Pseudomonadales bacterium
CACTTGTCATAGCTGAACTTCTCCGGATCCTTGCGCAGGTCCACGAATCCTTCCAGGCCATTGTCATCCAGCCGCACGGTGAAGCCGCTGCTGTTAACGTGACTTACCGCGCCTTTGAAGATCACACCTTCCCCGGCGGCCAGTCGGCTGAGGTAGTTACCTGCGAGCCAGCGCTCCGCCTCCAGTGTCGCTGTGCGAGTATTCAGCAGACGGTCCGCCAGGGTGGTCATTAGCTCGGGGCCAATCCAGTTGGCGGGCTGCTCCTGCAGCAGGGACCTGATCTGCAGGTGCACCAGGAAGTCCACGTACTTGCGCAGCGGTGAGGTGCAGTTGGTGTACGCCTCCAGCGCCATGCCCATGTGGGCTTCCGGTTCGGTGCTCAGGCTGGCCCGCGTGAGCAGGCGATTAATCATCGCTCGCAGCGGCAACTTGTGCTCTTCCCGGGACAGGCAGCGCATGATGTCGCGGTAGCCCTCTACGGTGGTGGGGTCTTTCTGGGCCACCTCGGGCGCGTGCATGGACAGAAACTTACGGGCCTCATCGAGGCGATTGGGGCGGATGCCGGGATGGGTGACAAACGGGCCATTGGCGCCGTGTTGGCGCAGGAAATTAGCGGCGCAGCGGTTGGCCGCAATCATGCACTCTTCCACCAACTTCTGTGACAACAGTTTCTCGAAGGGTTCGATATTCTCAATCTGTTTGTTATCGTTGAGTATCCATCGAAACTCCTGGCGATCCTCCATCACCAGGCCGTTCTCCTCCCGGTTTGCTCTCAGCGCGCGAAACACCTGGTACAGTGCTTCCAGCGGCGTGGCGTGGCTCATCAGCTCATCAGCCTGGCCATTGAGGTAGCGCTCCACCCCGTAGTAGGACAGTTTGCCGCGAGAGCGCACGGTCGCTTCGATAAATTCGAAGTCGCCCACTTCACCGCTGTCGCTGATCGCCACCTTGCACACCAGTGCCGGGCGATCGCTGCCCTCGGACAGGGCACAGGTATCCTGCGACAACTGTTCAGGCATCATTGGCAGCACATCACCGTGGAAGTACACCGACGCCCCCCTGGCGGCAATGTCACGGTGTAAGTCGCTCTCTACATCGATATAGGTAGTGGGGTCAGCAATGGCGACGAAAAGGGTCCAGCCGTCAGTGCTGATCTCGGCGTACAGGGCGTCGTCTATGTCCTGGGTTCTCACGGTATCGATGGAGACGAACTCGAGATCGGTGAGGTCGCGCCGCTTACCGGTCTCCAGCGGCTTGCACTGTTCTACCAGGCGCTCCACCTCCTGCTTGCTGGTGTTACTCCACTCGGATGCAAGCCGGTACTTGGCCATGCTGTAGAGGTTTTCTATGCCCGGGGTGGCGTCGTCGCCGATGATGGCCAGCACCTTGGCCTGCGGTTTGCCGTCGCGGATGGGGTGCCTGAGTATCGCGCAGCGAAGATAATCACCTTCCTTGACGCCATTGCGGGCGTGGGGCGGTATGAATAGCCAGCGGTTCAACTGCTGCAGGTCCGGCTCAACAAACATGGCCTTTCCCTTGCGCACACAGCGACCGGTGAAATCAGCCAGTGGGCTGTCCACCAGCTTTTCGATATCCGCGATGGTTTTGTTGTCTTTGGTGGGGCGAATACAGACACGCACCCGATCGTCGGGAAATACTTTCAGCATTTCGTCCGGGGGAATGAAAATTTCGCGACCGTCATCCAGCACCGCAAACCCGTAACGGTTCTGGGTGCCCTTGATGACAGCCTCGGCGCGCTCCTTCTCGGCCTCCATCTGGGATTTGAGGCCTTTCAGTTGCGACAGGGAGTCCTGGTTGAGCATGCAGGGCTACTTATCAATTCAGCAATATAAGCAGGCTATCGTAGCGGAATTCACCCGCTGTGTCAGTGAGATATGTCTTTCACACACGATTGACGGGGCATTTTCCCGTTTGCCATTGACACGGTGACGGGGAGGGTTTGATAATCAGGTCAACGCGGTAACAACCAGCCCCGCCGGGAAGAGCCATTGATTGACTTCCGGACGCAGGCAGGACAGCACATCGTCTTTAGCCATGTGTCTTACAACAAGCGCCTCAGCGCTGCCACCGAGCCACCCGGGTTCAAGCATCATTCGCCTTCGGCATTTCGCTACCGGCACCTCCAGCCACCCATTTACCCAAGCTTTCATCCACCCCACCTTGCAAACCAGC
>CAMYKE010000513.1 GCA_947258895.1 uncultured Pseudomonadales bacterium
CATCCTGTTCAAGGACCCGTCGGTCGGTCAACTGTACAGGCACGGCTCGCCGTACACCTATTTCAGTTCGGCGGAACTGCACCTGGGGGAGATCAGTCTCGAGTGCTCGCGACCGGGCGCCTCGGCCGTCGCCCTGTGGGCAACACAGCGGCTATTGCCGCTCGTTCGCGACGGTGAATTCGCTGCGATGCTCGACGATTGTCTGCGCGCGGCACGAGACTTTTGGAAAAGACTGCGAGACAGCAAACACTTCGTGCCACTGATGGAGCCGGAACTCGACATCGTTGTTTATGCGGTCGACGCGCCCGACAGCCGCAGCGCAAGCGAGCGCGCCCGCGGCGTTTTCGCGAAAGCCGCCGAACACGACCTGCATCTCGCAATGATCGAGCTTCCTGTTCAACTGGTTCAGCGCTACGCGCCGGGTATTAGTGCGAATTCAGAAACAATCACCTGTCTGCGCTCGGTACTCATGAAACCCGAACACCTGGACTGGCTCGACCGTATCGTCAAAATCCTTGAACTGAGTGCCGCCGAGATTGCCTAACTGTTTTGCAGCTGCAGCACGGCCCGCATGAGGACGACGCCCAGATAGAAGCAGGCGAAACCGCCTACCAGCGTGCTGACGAGATACGAAAAAGAATAAAACAGCTCGTTCTTCTGGATCATTGTGTTCAGTTCCAGCACTAACGACGACAGCGTCGTGAAACTTCCGCAGAAGCCCACGGCAAAAAGCAGTCGGTATTGATCAGGAATTATGCCGGCATCGTTAAACCACGCCGTACTCGCGATCAGTTGCGCGAGAATCCCCATTACGAGGCAACCAATCAGATTCGCGCTTAAGGTACCCCAGGGAAACTCGACGTCGCGCTGCAGGAAAACATTCAACGCTAATCTCGCCATTGCGCCCAGCGCGCCACCGACGGCCACGAACAGGTACGAATAGAAGACAATGTGCATTGCTAGGCAGCGGTGAGGCGGGCTAGCGTTTCGTGATATTCGCGCTCCATGCGCAGCACCAGTTCGCGGGCCGGCAATATCTCTTCAATATTGCCCGCGCCCTGCCCCGCACTCCAGATGTCTTTCCAGACCTTGGCAGCCAGATCGCTGCCACTGCCAAAATCCATTTTGCGCTTGTCACCCTCGGGAAGATTGTCAGGATCCATCCCGGCATTAACGACACTGCCTTTGAGGTAACTGCCGTGCACGCCCGAAAACAGCGATGTATACACAATGTCCTCTGCTTTGCTGTCGACCAGCATAGCTTTGTAGTCTGGCACGGCCCGAGCCTCGTCCGTCGCAATAAAACGCGTCCCGCTGTAAGCGAGATCTGCGCCCAACGCTTTCGCGGCGACCACGTCCATACCACTCGTTATGCAACCCGATAGAATCAGGACGCCGTCAAATTCGCGGCGAATTTCCTTGATGAACGCAAACGGATTCAAGGGTCCGGCATGACCCCCGGCACCAGCACTAACCGCGATGATGCCGTCGACGCCCTGCTCTATGGCTTTGCGTGCGTGTTTCAGGCTAATCACATCATGAAAGACGAGGCCGCCATAGGAGTGAACAGCCGTGACAATTTCCTCAGGGGGTCTGAGGCTGGTGATGATAATGGGCGCTTCGTGCCTGACGCAGGTCTCTACGTCTTCAAAAAGACGCGGATTACTGGCGTGCGCAATCTGATTAACCGCAAAAGGCGCAACCGGCTCGTCCGGATGAGTTTCCTGGTATGCGCCGACTTCGTCCTTGATTTGTTTCAACCACTCACTGAGTGCGGATTGAGGTCGTGCATTCAGGGCTGGGAACGATCCCACGATGCCCGCCTGGCACTGGGCGATAACGAGTTCGGGTCCCGAAACGATGAACATCGGCGCGCCGATAAGGGGGATTCGCAGCTTGCCTTCGAGGGACTTCGGTAATGCCATTCGTAACTCCAACAAAAAAAAGCGGCCACTCCTGCGTGGCCGGTAAACAAACAGATTTACAAATCGACGCGCGTCGGCGGCTCTTCACGGCACCTGCTGGTCGATCGCCAGGAACACGGAGGGATTGTCCGCCGGTCTTACAATCATGGTACCAAACCAGTCCCCCGACGCGGCGGCTGGAGAACCGCTCAGGGAAACACGGGCCAGCAATTCAAATTCTTCAAATCCGGACAGTGACCGTCCGGCCACCATCGATTGCGCA
>CAMYKE010000514.1 GCA_947258895.1 uncultured Pseudomonadales bacterium
GAATGGTAGTTCTGGAACAACCAGAACCACGTGAGCAACTTTCCAAGTGCCCCTGGGAGCAGAATCGTCGAAGTATCGTTATAACGCCCTACGTGCTCGTGCGGCCGGTGCACAACATAGGCAAAGAGATACAGCAGCACGACCACGCCGATGAGCCACGCCAGCACGAACAGCAGCAGGCCTTCCACCCAGTAACCTGATATCAAGATAGCGAGCCGCGGCAATATTGCGGCGGCAACCTCAAGGCACATTACCAGGTTCTGTTTCATTGGCGCCTGCCTCCAGCGATACCTGAAGTAGTGGCTGAACTGTCCGACGATGATCTGCACGGCCGCGCCTACCGCAGCTGGCAAAGAGTCCTGCATTCGGGCCACCGGAAAATCCGGATCCTGCTCAGGGTCATTCGTATGCCGGTGGTGCGCCATATGCTCTTGACGATGGGCCGTCAGCGGAATCATCAGGACCCAGGCTGCTATATAGCCCAGCGCCTTGTTGATCCACCGCATGGACGCGCGATTACCACTGATTGAACCGTGGATCGAGTCATGTGCGACGGTGTAGCTGGCATAGGTCACGATGGCCACGATCGGAACGGCCACCCAAAGAGATAGCACCCCCGCGAGCGCCATCGCGACGGCAGTGACATATGACACCGCAGCGACCAGGCCCAAGATCACGGTAGGCCAGGCGACTGTGGCCATGTACTGCCTGGCGCTGGCCAATGCCGTCTGATCGAGCACATCGGATTTAGTCATTGTGGAGCATCCTGACGCTTGTTTGCCCTGGGCCAACTATGCTCGCACCAGCCGGCCTTGAAGAGTTCATATCTCGCCAAAAGGGTGTCATAATTCGCCAAATTTGGCCTGAGTGAAATGGATAAAATTAGCCCCGTATATGCCCGCCTGGTGCTTCGTGAACTTGAAAGGCGCGGAATCGACCCAGCGCCGCTGTTTGCTGGCAAGAGCACCGGCCGCAACGAATTGCTCCGTGGGGGTGATATATCCCTGCAGGATTTCCTGCATGTCCTGCGAACCGGAGACCGCTTACTGGGAGACGAACAGCTTGGCTTCTTGCTCGGACGACAAATGCACGTGTTTGCGATGGGCCCGGTGGGCGTGGCGATCGCATCTGCTCCGAGTTTGCGAGAAGGTCTGCAAGTTCTGGAGAGCTTTACCCGGCTGCATGCGACCTATGTCGATATTGCCGCGCGCTCGACTCTGCATGGAATGACCGTGACCATCCTCTACGAGCGCGACACCGGCTATGTGGAGCGCTTCCACACCGAAACGGCCATGATGTTGCTGCAGCAATACATCGAAACCCTGATCGGGGAGCCGGTCAACGACGCCGCCTTTCGTTTGGCCATTCCGGAGCCGGAAAAACGAACGGAGTATAGGAATGCACTGCATGGACGGATCAGCTTCGGCGCAGCGGCAAACGAGGTGGACATTCCCCACCGATGGTTGGACATGCCCTCCCCTTACTACCACGCGGAGCTCTGGCGCGAGGCGCAGATGACGCTGTCTCAAGAACTGAGGGAGCAGAGCGAGAGCGAGGATACGCCCTACAAGCAGTACATTGCCGGGCTCTTGCGAACCAGCGAGCCCCCGCTACCCGACCTCGGGGATGTTGCTTTCGATCTGAACGTTTCCCAACGCACACTCAACCGCCGTCTGCAAACAGAGAACACCAGTTTTCGGCAACTCAAGTCACAGGCCCTCGCACGTTGGGCAAAGCAATACCTGCGCGAGACGGAATACAGTGTAGAAGCGATAGCAGAAGAACTCGGCTACAACGATACGGCAAACTTCCGGCGTGCTTTTCGCAAGAGCGAAGGGTGCTCACCGATCGAGTACCGGCAAAGTAAGACTGTCGAGGGTTAATGAACTGAATAAAGGGACCCACAAGGGGCCCCCTATTTATCGGGTAGCGGGGGCGCGCTTTGCACTGTTCCGACAGCTCGAAAGCGGATTCAATTGAAATAGCGCAGAATTGTCAATTAGGCCCCTGCCCCGGCCTAATGTCCGATCTTCCAAATTGCAGATGTTTCGATGAGCTCAAAACGCCACCCCAACGCGCTCATCCAGGGTTTCGGTAAGTTATTCAACCGATTCTCGTATATACCCGGGGATCGATAGCCGCGGCAGAGAGCATGCCGCTAACAAGAGAGCCAGCAATTC
>CAMYKE010000515.1 GCA_947258895.1 uncultured Pseudomonadales bacterium
GCAAAACACTGGGTTCCGTTTTAACTTCTACCGGTATCCCCAGTTTCTTGGCCTGTTTGACCTTGAAAGGGCTAGGCGTATAGGTAAAGGAAACACTCTCGAACTCAACCACTTCCGCGTCTAAATATATGGGGTCAGCGCTGAATGCAGTCCTGGTGAACACAATCGTAGCGACCAGGCTTGCGGTAATGGTGAAGCGCAACCAATCAATCTTGATCGTCATCTTATCGACTCCTCTTGCAGCGTAATAGCCCCAATCATTTTCAGGGGACAGTATACCTATTTGCTCTCTTTTCTATAAAAGAGACGCTCAATAAACTGGGGTGGGAGGCAATCTTCGGCCAGGAACGGACACTCATGGGGGAGTCGCCACTCATTGCCCGAAGTGCTCATCCATCACGGTGCCACAGGCAGGGCGCCTTTCGGTCGCCTCGCACACAGCGGCAACCTTCGAGTACTTGCTGAAAAGTGCATCTCGGTCAGGGTGCCAGCGTGCAATCATCGCAAGATAAATGTCGAGCGCACTGAACCCGCGTCGCAGGAAGGTTACCTCTGCTTCGATGCCGCCATCAAGCACTCCGAACAACACGTCAAGATCGGCGTTGGCGGTCTCCACAATCGACCCATGAGCACTCTCTTCCTGCGTAAACTGCTCGGGATGCCATGCGCGGGAAAAGGTCGGGTAACCGACACTCGCCATGTAAAAGAGCCAGAACAGGAAATCGGCGCGATCTGCCTCCCCCGGTTGAGGGACCAACCCGGACTCGGGATGCCACTCGCCGAGCATGACAGTGATGGCACCCGTCTCCCCGAGGGTTTTGCCCGAGGGCGTGTGCAGAGCAGGAACCCGCATTGTCGGGTTGATCGCAATATAGTCCGGCGACTCGTGTGCGGCTGCGGCCATATCGATGGGAACCTTCCTCCAGGCGAGACCCATTTCCTCGAGCAGACACTGCGGTGCAATAGCGCCTGACATGCGCTCCCAGTAAAGCTGATACTCATGTGACAAGTTTTTCTTGACCTGTTCACCATCCATTCCGATTCTCTATCACGAGGGTAAGTAATTATTTTGGATGTTTAGGCCTGATATGTCAGGTCAATAAATCTTTTCATGTCTAAAGATAATCTTTATGATTGGGCTTATGCGGACATCACATCTAAATGGTTTGCGAGCATTCGAGACTGCACTGCGCACACGTAACCTTACCGCCGCTGGGCGTGAACTCGGGGTGACCGCCGCGGCCGTGGGGCAGCAGATCAGAACCCTCGAGGATTATCTAGGGCGCAAGTTATTCGAGCGGCGACCCACCGGCGTGGTCCCGACCGCAGCCGCGCTCCGCGTGCAGGATCGCCTGACTGCGGGCATGTCGATACTTTCGGAGGTGGTTGTTCAGCTTTCACGCGTGGAGGTGGAGGACCGTGTCGCGGTTACGCTACCAGAGTCCTTCGCCGAGAACTGGCTAACACTCCGGCTCTCCGACTTCTATCGCGACAATGCCGGGGTCGATCTCCGTCTCGATTCGACTAATCGCCAGGTCGATCTTTTTCAGGAGGATTTCGACTTTGCGATCCGTTACGCCGCCCCACCCGAAGACAATCTGACATCGATCAAGCTCTTCGATGACAGCGTGTTGCCGGTTTGCACTCCCGACTTCGCCACCGAATACGGGCTGTCGCCGGGCACCCTCGCGCTAGCCGATGTACCGTTAATCCATCTCGTCGACCGGACCCCCGACCCAGACTGGGTCGACTGGCCGCACTGGGCCGATACTTTCGATGTCGATCTCGGCGATCTACCACGTGGTCCGACTTTTTCGCGCTTCAACTCCGGGTTGCGGGCGGCAGTGGCTGGCCAGGGTCTGGTGTTATGCGGGATCGTAGAGGCCTTCCATGCGATCGAGCAAGGGCAACTCGTCGTGCCTTTCGGGTTCGAGCGGCGCTGCCAAACAAGTTACCACTACTGGCTCGTACACGTTGAGGGCCGTCGTCTTTCCAGGGTTCAGCGCAAGTTCATGGCGTGGATCATGGAAGTCGCCCAGGCGTTTCGGCACGACCTGGACGCGTGGATTTAAGCCGTCATTGAGCGTTCATCCCTGTCTCTGGCGTTACCGGAAACATGCAGCAGGACAGCCGTCATTCCGGCGAAAGCCGGAATCCATGGTTCAAACACGTCAGAAAGCGGGTGCCAGGTATAAAAGTGATGAAATTTTATCCGAAAAACAACTTTATAACGCTACTGTTTACCCTGACAATCTTTACAAAGGATCTGGATTTATATTTCTATTGGAGAGAAGTGCCAGAGTTAGTTAGAAATGACTTAAAGCGGGACGGGCTAAACCGGAGAGCCTGGTTTGAAACCATTCTGCTGCCACGCTAAAGAATTCGGATATGAATAATGATAGCTCCAGAATGCTGGCCGTTGAGATACGAAGCCTGCCACCATCGATGTTGGACGCGAGCTTGCTGGCCGAGTACGTCAAAACCGGTGAAGCCTACGACCTTTCGGAATTGTGTAAAAAGGGCGATGTCTCGCTGAAACAGGTCGCACAGATAATCGTCGCAAGCGGACTTGACGAAATAGACAAGCTACCCGGGTACACCATGACAGGTGAAACATTTGAGTTGGCTGAAAACATTTACTCGATTAGCGAGTCAAGGCGCCAGTGGCAGCAAATCCGCAACCGGCACAAACCCGATTACCTGGAAGGTCGTCTATCGAGAGAAGTCTTGAAAAGGCTTGAACTCGACAAGAAAAAAAGTAGACGCCACTATGCAGATATTTACTTTCGGTCATGGGCTGTTTTCTGGAATGAGAAGTTTCTCAAACGCATGATTGACAAGTTTGATAGCCGCATAATTGCCAACATACCGGAAGAACTCATCACCGAAAAAGTTT
>CAMYKE010000516.1 GCA_947258895.1 uncultured Pseudomonadales bacterium
CGCCAGTGCGGCGAGCTGTGCAGGGATATATCGCGTTAACCGTAGCGGCATCAGGAACAGGATCGCGAGGGGCGCCAGGGCCAGTATGGCTTCCTTCGGTTGAATGGCCGCAATCAGCACCGGCAGTCCCTGCAATACACCGACCACCCCGCCCGGCAGGGCCGCCACACCCATTGCTGGCGCGAGCTGAAGAATAATAAGTATGATGCCAATACCGGACATAAAGCCCGACACAACAGTGTACGGCATGAGCGTCACGTACTTGCCAAGCCGCAACACACCCATCAGGATCTGGAACAGGCCAGCAAGGATTACAACTGTAAATGCCATTGCCATGCCATTGACAGGGTCTGCGGCGATCAACTTTGTAATCACAGCCGTGAATACCACTGTCATAGGGCCGGTCGGCTCCGACATCAGGCAGGGTGACCCACCAAACAGCGCGGCAAACAGACCAACCAGAATTGCGCCGTACAGGCCGGCCTCCGCGCCTGCGCCGGATGCAACGCCGAATGCAAGTGCCATTGGCAATGCCACTACTGCGGCGGTGATACCGCCAAACACATCGCCACGAATATTGCGCAGATTTATTTCGTTGAATATTTGCATTTTGCTCTTACTGGATAGTTTCAGGCCATGACTGGCAGCGCATTAACGCTTCTTCTTTCTGCCTGCTTTCTTTTTCTTCGCCACTTTATTCGTTCCGGTCCGGACGTTCTTTTTCGGCTTACTCAGGTACTGCTTCATTCCGGGCCACAAAGATACCATCCGGTCATGAATCATGTCCTCACTGGCGATTGCAAAATCCAGGAATGTGCGTGCCACCAATGACAGCTCCTTCCCCCTGGGATGGACGATGTACCATTGGCGGATAATTGGAAAATCTTTTACGTCGAGTATAGCAACAGCGCCATCAGTACCCTCCAGCGTCAGGGCATGCAGTGACAGCACTGACAGTCCGAGACCACCCACAACGGCAAACTTGATTGCCTCGTTACTGCCAAGTTCCATTCGAACCTGCGGCCGATAACCATGCGTATTGAACAGACGCAGAACGGCATCACGTGTACCGGAGCCAGGCTCACGCATGATAAACGGCTCCTGGCTGATTTCTTTCAGCGAGACGTTTTTCTTGCCAACCAGCGGGTGTTCGCGCGGCGCAATGACCACCAGTGGATTTGGCGCAAATGGAAATGCCTCAACGTCAAGATCAGCGTCCGGCATGCCCATGATATAAAGGTCATCCTCATTATCGAGGTAGCGCTCGTTAATGCGCTCGCGGTTAGTCACCTTCAGCGAAAATTCGATACCCGGGTACTGGCGGCTGAAATGTCCCAGCATTTCCGGGGTCAGGTACTTCGCCGTGGTGATTACACCCATACGCAAATGACCTCGTTTAAGCCCCTTGAGGTCATCAATCTTCATCTCGAGATTGGCCAGCGCCTGAAATATCTGCCTGCAGGCTGTATATAACTCCCTACCTGCTTCGGTCGGCGTGATGCTGCGGCCCACATGCTCAAACAGTTCCATACCGAGCACATCGGAAAGTTTCCGGGTTTGCATGGATACCGTCGGCTGAGTGAGAAACAACTCTTCGGCTGCCCGCGTAAAACTGCCGAGCCGAACGATTGCCTCAAATACCTGTAACTGTCGCATGGTGGCATGCCGGATAAGGTAATCCGGCATATTCAATGGAGGTTTATAACTGGAATCATCCGAAGAAGACATGGGCATACCCAATTGTCGGGTTGATGATTACCCCGGCATGGTTTTCTCCAGCCGGTTTCCGGGTATCAGTCCAACCAGCGGCGCGCACACACTTGCCGCGCCATTGATCGGGTCGGACGAACAGGCTTTGGCGCTGGACGAACCGTCTCTGGGCCCGGGTAGACGGACTCCGCGGCTGGACGAGCTGCCGGTGCGGCGGGACCAGGCGTCTGTGTCTCAGTGCGAGGAGGGGCTTCTGTCGCGACGGTCGCGGCAACCGGCGCCCCCTCTTCGGTGTCGGCGGCTTGTGGGTATGGCGAGCGATGCCGCGGCCGCGGTGGCGATGGCGGTGAGTAAGGGAGCTGAGCCACGTCCTCCGGGGTGCGGAGAATCCGAAGTGCGGCAGCCACGACGATTGCGATCAGCAGGGCGACTGCGGCAATGGCCAGCAGCACGCCCATTCCGATG